>JADFRH010000032.1 GCA_022561415.1 Planctomycetota bacterium | reverse complement strand
CACGGCGCCGAGCACTCCAAGACGCGAGACGCGCACAAGCTGCTCACCGACGGCGAGGAAGAGGTCGAGGATCTGCGCAAGCAGAAGGAGAAGTGGGAGGACAAGCAAGCATCCATCGAGGCCGAGCTCGACAAGCTTAACGCCACGGTGCGCAAGGCCGAGAAACACCTGGTCGACCTCGAAGCGGTGGCGTCGGATGCGTTGAAGAAAGATCAGTCGTTCCGGGGTGTCTTGACAGATGAGGGGCTTTTGGCGTCCGTTCCGGTGGTTCGAGCCATCATCAACACGCCCCTGCTGGATTTCATGTCCCCCAAGCTCACCCCGGCGCGGCACGACGTCAAGCAGCTCGTTCTTCCGAACATACGCCAGCGGCTGAACTACCTCGAGACCTACACGACCGACCGATGCACGACGTGCCACATCGCGATCGACGATCGAGGCTTTGCCAAGGACAGCTTGGCTCGAACACTCGAGCGGTCGATTCCGGCGATCAACGAGGCCCGGCAACGAAACGGGGATGATCCGTTTGATCTTCCCGATGCGCCGATCCTCGAGGGCCAAGACAAGCCGCTGCCGGCCGGGCGGGTCACCGACCACTGGGAGAAGCTCTCCAAAGAACAACAGGACGAGTACTTCGACGCCTTGCTCGTGTTGGTCAATCGGTATTTCAAGTCCGCGGGTCGCAAGACGATCGATCTGGGGCAGCCGCTGCTGGCACACCCCGATTTGGACCTCTATCTATCCGTCGATTCACCGCACCCAATCGCGAAGATGGGCTGCACCGTCTGCCACGAGGGCAACCCGCAAGACACAGACTTTGTCAATGCCGCCCATTCGCCACCGACCCACGAGGCAAGAGAGCGATGGGCCGAGGAGTATTACATCACGCGGTTCGGTGTGCCCAACACAACGTTCGAGACGGTGGAGCACTATTGGGATCGCCCGATGCTGCTTCCCAGGTACAGCGAGGCCGGCTGCGCCAAGTGTCATTCCCAGATCAGCGACATCGCCCGCGCGAACGGCAAGCGTAAAGGCTCGATCATCAATCTGGGTCGGTACCTGTTCGCGTCGGTCGGGTGTATCAACTGCCACGAGGATAAGGCCATTCCCGATGCCCGTCGGGTCGGTCCGGACCTTCGCCACGTAGCGTCAAAACTCAAGCCCGAGTTCGTCGATCCCTGGGTGTTTTTCCCGCAGGAGTTCCGGCCCTCCACGCTCATGCCCCACTTTTTCCTACAAGAGAACAACCGCGCGGAATCGGCCACATCCGTGGACCCCGATCCCGTGAAGCGCACCGAGACCGAGGTGGCCGCGATCTCCCGGTATTTGATGGCGGTCTCCGACTCCTGGCAGCCGATCGTCAAGCCCGACGATGTCGAGGGCGACGTCGAGCGCGGACGGACGATGTTCAAGGTCGTTGGTTGTCTCGCGTGTCACGCCAACATCGCCGAGTTCGGCGAGGAGTGGATCACCAAAGACATCGCCCACCGCGAGAAGATCGACGAGGAAACCGCAAATCATCGCTACCTCGGCATGACCTATGAGCAGCGGGTTCACTATGCGATGGAACACTTCACGTCCGAGGTGGACACGATTTTTGATCCCGAGACCGATCGATTTGACCCCGATGCCGACTACAACAAGCCGACGTTTTCGCGCTTCGCGCCGGACCTTTCGGGTATCGGTTCCAAGGTCAGCTTCGAGTGGCTCTACTCCTGGATCACCGAGCCGACGCACTACGCACCGGACACCAAGATGCCGAGCCTGAGGCTCACACCGGGCGAGGCGGCCGACATCGCCGTCTACCTGATGACGCTCACCAACGACGACTTCGATCAGCGCACGTTCGATCTGACGGCGAACCGCCGGCGCATGGTGGACGACCTGGTGTTCACGCTTCTGTCGGCCCAGCGCAGCGAGCGGCGAAGTCGATCGATCATGAAGGACGAGGGTGGTGAACTTGGAAACATTCTCGTCGAGCTTCTCACGGCATCGTATGCGCCGCCCGATCCCGTGACCGGGCTTGCCGACAAGGCACGCGGCAGAGAGCTGGCGGCCGGCCTAATCGACCCGATGAGCGTTGAGGACAAGAAGCTCATGTACCTGGGCAACAAGATCATCGCCCATTACGGCTGCTACACCTGCCACGAGATACGAGGATTCGAGAGTACGACGCCGGTGGGCACGGAGTTGACTGCGTGGGCGGAGAAGCCGGTGTCGCAGCTCGACTTCGCGTTTTACGACCACGCGTTCCACGACATGCGGCATGAGAAGCCGGAGATCTTCGACAACGTCTATCCGCGCGACGCGGACCTGCTGAATCACTGGTCGCCGGTGGATGACGACGCGCACGAACAGATATCCCAGACGCACGCGGGCTTCGCCAAGCACAAGCTGATGAACCCGCGCATCTGGGACCGCGAGAAACTCAAGAAGCCGTACGACAAGCTCAAGATGCCTAACTACTACTTCACCGAGCGCGAAGCGGAGGCGTTGACCACGTACCTGCTATCTCGGCTTCCGCCGCGCGTGAACGAGGTCTTAAAGGTGGATTACGAGAACGGCGCGCTGGGGCCGATTGCCAAAGGCCGGCATCTGGCGCGCGAGTTGAACTGCATGGGCTGTCACGAGATCGAGGACAATACCCCGACGATTCAGCAATATTTCCGGCGTACCATCGCCGGGGAACTGGAGTTCGACATCGTCAACGCGCCACCCTCTCTGTGGGGCGAGGGAGCCAAGCTCCAGCACAACTGGTTCCACAAGTTTCTGCAGCAGGTGGAGCCGCTGCGCCCCTGGCTTCAGGTGCGCATGCCGACCTTTACGCTCACCGGTGACGACGCCACGACACTCGTCGAATACTTCGCCGCGCTGAGCCGGACCGACGCCGCCAAGCTGGCGGAGGCACGCAGGCCGGTGCGGGAATACATCGCCGAAGCGGTGCCGACGGACGATGGGTCGCTGGCCGGAGCGGATTGGTACGAGCAGGAGTCGCTGGAACGCAGGGCGGACGTGATGGCGCGATTTGCCGTCGAGCGAAAGCTGATGCGGGCGTTCGAGCTGGATGCGTTGGCGGCGGGGGCGGACGAGCTTCGCGAGGCCCACGCCGACCTGCTCGACAAGGTCGACTTCATGCGCTATTTGTATGACGTGGAATACCCGTTCGTCGAGCCGGCTCGCCCGATGATGCCGCGCAAGGATTTCGAACATGCCGGTCGGCTTCTCATCGACATGGGCTGTCTGCAGTGTCACGTCTTGGGCGCAATGCTGCCGGGGCCGGCCCGGAACACGGACGACTTCGTGCAGATGTATCGGCTCGACAGTGTGCGCGGAGAGGGTGACGACGCCATGGCGATCATTAACGGGGAGGTATACACGATCGGGTCGGTCATCGACAGTCACACGCTGACCGGCGCCGAGAACCTTGTTTCCGATTTCGGCGACGTCGAGACCAAGGCCTATTTCGAGGGACCGGGGCCGGATGGTGCGATCGAGAAGATCATGCTCCAGGCGGCCAGTGCGCCGAATCTGGCGCTGACCTATCAACGGCTGCGGCGGGAATGGGTCTACAATTGGATGGTCGAGCCGCAATGGATTCAGCCGGGCACGAAGATGCCCTCGAATTTTCCCGATGGCGTCAGCCCGTTCGAGGGCGACCCGCAATACCCCGGAACGGGGATCGATCACATCAATCTGTTGGTCGACTATCTCTTCCAGGCCGGGGCAACGAGCACCCGGGCCGATCTGCTCAAAATCGTCGTGAGCGACGAGGACGAGGGATTCGACGACGAGGATGAGTTTGACGATTAACGAGATTAGACATTAGCGGTGGGGCCTGGGCGTCGTGTCCGTGGCCACGCCGGACTAACGCGTGGAAAACAACCATCAGGCAGGTATCGAGATTAGGAGATCGGACATGAACCGTGGCAAGTTCGTAGCAGCAATCGTGGTCGGGGCGTTCGGGCTGACCCTCGCGGCGCCGGCATGGTCTGCCGACAACGCCGTCGTCAAGGGCAAAATCTTCTTCAAGGGCAACGCGGCCAAGTACAAGCGGGAGACCATCAACACGAACAAGGATCCAAACTGCAAGAAGTCGAAAAAGAAGATCGGAAGCGAAAAGGTCATTCTGAACGGCGTCAAGGCCAACAAGAAGGATCCGTCGAGTCCGATCACGATTCGCAACACGATGGTCTACGTCAAGGAGGGGCTCGGCGATCGCAAGTTCCCGGTGAAGGCGGGGTCGGTCGAGCTAAACCAATTCGGCTGTCAGTACAAGCCGCACGTCATCGGGATCATGGAAGGCCAGGATTTGATCGTCAAGAACAGCGATGACACAAATCACAACATCCACTTCCTGCCCAAGGTCAACAAGCAGCTGAATTTCAGCCAGCCGAAAAAGGGCATGACCAAGAGCGTTTCGCTGAAGAAGGAGGACGTTTTTAAGGCCAAGTGCGACGTTCACCCGTGGATGGGCTGCTACATCAAGGTGTTCAACCATCCGTTCTTCGCCGTGACGGGTAAGGACGGGACGTTTGAGCTGAGCGGGCTGCCGCCGGGCAAGTACGTGATCGAGGCCTGGCACGAGAAGTTCGGAACCCAGACCGTGACGGTCGAGGTTGCCGTGGACGAAACCAAGGTAGCAGACCTGACGTTTGCTCCAAAGTAGGAATTTTTTCACTAGCCGGGTTGCTAGGCCGGCCGCAATCAGGATGATGCTCGGTCCGGACGTTGCGTGGGCGGTCAAGCGCGGTGTTCCGGGCAAGGTTCGGCTGATTCTTGTAACGATTGGAAGGAGTGTCCGATGCGAACCCGCTGTGTAGCGGTACTGTCGGTTTCTGCGCTGTTGGGTCTGACGTTTCTCGCCTCGGAGCGTGTGCTGGCACAATCGCCTGAGGCGACGGCGGCCGAGATCACGGTGAAGATCGACGGCGAATACGGGTACGGTCTGCCTCCGGCGGTGTACAGCGAGAACACGTACGGCCGGCAGGTGGACAACCTCATCATCCTCATACACTGGTTCATGGCTCCGCTCTTCTTCGGATGGGGTATCTACTTCGTTTATTGCCTGGTCAAGTTTCGGGCACGCCCGGGTCACACCGCGACGCACGAGATGGTCAAGGCCAAGGTGACGAAATACATCGAGGTTGGGGTGGCCATCTTCGAGGTGGTGTTGCTTGTCTTTCTGGCGATTCCCGTGTGGGGCAGCGTGAAGACCGACTTCCCCGAGGATGCCGAGAATCCGCAGCACGTTCACGTGATCGCCGAACAGTTCGCCTGGAACTTCCATTATCCAGGACCGGACGGTGAGTTCGGCAAGCTCGATCCGACCCTCATCGACCTAGCGATCAACCCGATCGGGATCGACGAGGATGATCCCCGCGGCGCGGATGACATCACGAGTCCCGAATTGCACATCGTCAAGGGGCGACCGGTCATCGTTCAGTTGGGCTCGAAGGACGTGATTCATAGCTTTTCGCTGCCGGTGTTGCGTGTGAAACAGGATGTGATTCCGGGGATGCGGATACCGGTGTGGTTCGAGGCCGGGAAGTCGGGCAACTACGAGGTCGCCTGTGCCCAGCTTTGCGGAAACAACCATTACTCGATGAAGGCGCTGATGACCATTCATGAAACGCAATCGGGCCTCGACGAATGGATCGCCGATCAAGCGCCGGAAGAGTTTGACGAAGACGAATTCGATTAAGGGATTGGCTCACAGATGACAGATCATCATCACGAGGAACTGGGCTGGTGGCGTAAATACGTCTTCTCGATTGACCACAAGGTCATCGGGATACAGTATGCCATCACCGGGCTGTGTTTCCTGTTCTTCGGCTTTTGCCTCATGATGCTGATGCGCTGGCAGCTTGCGTATCCGCTCCAAGAAGTCCCCGTGCTGGGGAGCGTGCTTGGCGGACTGGGGAATTGGGGCGAAACCTTCATGCCCGGCGGCATCATGTCTCCGGACTTCTACAACTCGCTCGGGGCCATGCACGGCACGATCATGATCTTTCTCGGGGTCGTGCCGCTTGTGGTTGGCGGGTTTGGGAACTTCGTCATGCCGCTGCAGATCGGCGCGCCCGACATGGCGTTCCCCAAGATCAACATGGTGAGTTACTGGGCGTATTTTCTCGGCGGCGTCACCATGCTCGGCAGCTTCTTCGTGCCGGGCGGGGCGGCCAATTCGGGGTGGACCTCCTATCCGCCACTCGCGAACATCGCTACGACGGGTCAGACCTGGTGGCTTGTCGGCATGGTGTTTCTGATTACCTCGTCGTTGCTGGGCTCGGTCAACTTCATCGTCACGATCATTCAGCTCCGCGCGAAGGGGCTGACGATGATGCGGTTGCCGTTCTTCGTCTGGGCACAGTTCATCACGGCGTTTCTGCTGTTGCTGGCATTTCCGCCGTTGGAGGCGGCCGCTATTCTTCAACTCATGGATCGCGTGGCCGATACGAGCTTTTTCATGCCGTCGGGTCTGGTGGTCAGCGGCGAAATCAGTACGGTGGCCGGTGGCGGTAACCCGTTGCTCTGGCAGCACCTGTTCTGGTTTCTCGCTCACCCGGAGGTCTACGTGCTGATTCTTCCGGGAATGGGGATGGTCGCCGAGATCATCGCCAACAACACGCGCAAGCCGCTGTGGGGCTACCGGGCGCTGGTGTACTCCACCGTGTTCCTGGGGTTCATGTCGTTCATCGTCTGGGCCCACCACATGTTCATGACGGGTATGGGCACGACGATCAGCGCGTTCTTCGCCACAACGACGATGATCATTTCGATTCCGTCGGTGATTATCCTGACCGCCCTGCTGATCACCCTGTACAAGGCCTCGATCCGGTTTACCACGCCGATGTTGTTTGCGCTGGCTTTTCTGCCGATGTTCGCGATCGGCGGGCTGACGGGCTTGCCGTTGGGGCTGCCGGCGCCGGATATTCATCTGCACGACACGCTCTACGTGATTGGCCACTTTCACTACATCGTAGCGCCGGGCACGATTTTCGCGATCTTCGCCGGCGTCTATTACTGGTTCCCCAAGGTCACCGGTCGGATGCTCAACTCGGCGCTGGGCAAGCTGCACTTTTTCCTGTCGTTCCTCTTCATCAACATCGTGTTCGCACCCATGTTCTGGCAGGGAATGGCCGGCATTTCGCGACGCCTCTTCGATCAAACCGTTTACGCGCACGGAGAAGCGATTCAGGGTCTAGCGGTGATGTCGTCCTGGGGAGCGTGGATGTTGGGCGTTGCCCAGATACCGTTCATCATCAACTTCTTTAGGAGCATGCGGTACGGCGAGAAAGTGGGAGCGAATCCCTGGGATGCGACCACGCTGGAATGGTTGGCCCCGTCGCCGCCGCCGCACGGCAACTTCCTGACCGAGCCGGTCGTGTATCGCGGACCCTATGAATACAGCGTTCCGGGAATGTCCAAGGATTACTACCCGCAACACGTAGCAACGGAGGCCTGAGTCTGTGACCACAGCGCTAATGCCCTATACCGTCAAGCTGCACCCCGAGACGGGCATTTACAGCGGCAAGCTCGGAACCTGGCTGTTCCTGGCGTCCGAGGTGATGCTGTTCGGAGCGTTCTTTTCCACCTACGTTCTGCTGCGCGTCGGAGCGCCCGAGTCCGGTCCCGCGGCCTGGCCTACGAGGGAAGAGGCCGGATTGAATTGGAAGATTGGCGGGCTCAACACACTTATCCTCATCCTCTCGTCGGTCACCATGGTGATGGCCTGGGCGAGCCTGAAAATGGGGAATCTACCCAAAGCGAAAAAGTTTCTGATTGCGACGTGGCTGCTGGCTGCGGCATTTCTCGTCATCAAGCTGACGCTCGAGTACATTCCGAAATTTCAGCACGGCCACGTGCCGTCGACAAACAACTTCTTCGCCCTCTATTTCACGATGACCGGGCTTCATGGCCTGCACATCATCGGCGGCATGGTCGTGATCGGCTATTTCATCGGTCCGGGCGCCAAGCTGTGGGATCGGGATCCGGAGTATTACACGAATCGGATCGAGTGTACCGGGCTCTACTGGCACTTCGTCGATCTTGTATGGATCTTCCTTTTCCCGGTGATGTACTTGATGAATCCATCGGGCGGCCCTGTCGCGGCCGTTACCGGCCATTGATTGGGGGCTTTTTTGATGAGTGATGCGCACGCAGATGTCAGCAAGCACGTAAAGTCCTACATGGCCGTCTTCGCGACGTTGGCGGTCTTGACGGTCGTCACCGTGCTGGCTGCGCAGGTCGACATTTCCAGTTGGGGAAACATCTCGCTGGCCCTGGCGATTGCGTCTGTCAAGGCGTCGTTGGTGGCGGCCATTTTCATGCACCTCAAGTGGGAGAGGACGGCGTGGGTCTGGTTTGCGCTGCTGTTGTGTGCTGTCTTTTTGGTTGTGCTGATGGCGGTGCCTACGCTGTCGATGGTAGATAGTCCGCCCGGTGTGAAGATCGGGACCTGGGGTTAGGCGCATGGCACGATCCAACACACGGCGTATCCATCGCATTCGTTTGACCCTGCGCTCCAAGGGCATGACGGTGCGCCGCGTTCATCCGGAGCCGAACGCCTTTGTGAAGGTCGCCGGAGTCGCCAAACGGGCGCAGGGAGTCATGGCATGTCGCTGAAGACGTTTCATGTCGTTTTTGTTGTGGCCTCCACGATTCTTGCGATCGGTTTCGGAGTGTGGGCCATTCGTGACTACCGCGCCAGCGGTGAAACGGCGTCGATCGTCGTCGGTGTCCTATCGCTGTGCGGAGCGGTTTCCCTGCTCGTGTATGGGCGATGGTTTCTCCGCAAGCTCAAGAACGAGAGTTACCTATAATGCGAAGCGGTTTCGCACATGGATTACGCCGCCGTCTGTTACCGGCCGGTTTCGCGCTCGCCGCCGTCGCGAGTGCGACCACGGAAGTCCATGCCTGTGCGGTGTGCTTCGGTGATCCGAATTCACCGATGGTCAAAGGTGCCGCCGCCGGCGTGTTGGTGTTGGTCGGCGTCATTTCGTTCGTCCTGCTTGGTGTCGCGGGAACGGGCATGTTTTGGGTTCACCGGAGTCGCCGATTGGCGCGAGGCGTCGAAGAAGCGAAGACCGAGTCGGAGGGGAAGGGACATCCGGATTCATGAGCGAGTCCGCTTCGATTCCACCTGATCGGTCCGGGGCGTACGGCCGTGGGCTACACCTTCTGGCGATTGCGACCGCGTGCGCAGTGTTTCCCCTGATCTTCGTAGGCGCCGGTGTCACCAGCAAAGGCGCCGGAATGGTCTATGCCGACTGGCCGACTTCGGCCGGTCATCTCGTCAATCCGCCGCAATGGTGGCAGGGCGACCACACTCGCTGGGAGCACGGTCATCGCCTGATCGGGTGGACCGTCGGATTCCTCGCGATCGGCGTGGCGGCTCTTTCCTGGCGACGCGGCGGTACGGTTCGTCTTCTCGCCCTGGCGACGTTGCTTGCCATCGCGGTTCAGGGCGTGCTCGGAGGGTTGCGGGTGACGGAGATATCGCGAGGCTTCGCGATGATTCACGGCATCTGGGGACAGATGTGTTTCTGCCTCGCCGTGTCGGTGGCCGTCGTCTCGGGAAAGACCTGGCGAGCCGGATCGCAAGCCGTCGAAATCCCGGCCGGTAGGTTTTTACGGAATCTCTGTGTCGTCGGGCTCGTCTGCACGACGATCCAGCTCGTCCTGGGCGCTGCCTATCGTCACTTCGGCAGCAACACCGCGCTGCTGCTTCATGTATTAGGCGCTATGGTGGTCACGATGGTTGTCGGGTGGCTGGCGATGTGGGTGATGGGCGTTCCATCGGGCGGAAAGCGGCCTGTCCAACTGGGCGGAGTCATAGCGGCTCTGGTGGCCTTACAATTGTTGCTCGGCGGCTTCGCGTTCACCGTCAAGGTGATGGGCGGGGCCTGGTCTCCGTTGATCCTCTGGGCTGTGCCGACTGCGCATGTCGCCGTCGGGGCGCTTCTGCTCGCGACGCTGGTGGCGCTGACGCTGCTTACGTTTCGTCTGTTTAGTCCGTCGATGCAACCCGTGAAGGAACGGGGCACCGGGTCGGTGGCCGGCGTATGAGTGATGTACTCCAAGTCGGTGAAGCGACCCGGGTGCTGGTGGCCCGGCGCGTCGTCGCGTATTGGGAACTCACCAAGCCGCGCATCGCGGGTATGGTGCTGATTGCCACGGCGCTGGGTTTTCTTCTCGGTCTCGAGTCGGCGCCCGTTCTGTCGGATTTGGCGTTGATGCTGCACGCCGTCGTGGGTACGGCCTTGGTCGCGGGCGGCGCCAACGCGCTGAATCAGTACCTCGAGGCCGAGCACGACGCGCGCATGAGCCGCACGGCCGGGCGACCTCTCCCGTCCGGTCGCCTCACCGGCAGCGAGGTGCTGAGTTTTTCCGTCGTGATGTTCGTCGGCGGCGTTGTCTATCTCGCTTTGCAGGCCAACCTGTTGGCCGCGCTGTTGGCGACGATCGCGTGGGTCAGCTACGGGTTCGTCTATACGCCGCTCAAGCGCAAGACGACGTACTGTGTGCATATCGGTGCGATTCCGGGGGCGTTGCCGCCGGTTATCGGCTGGGCAGCGGGTGCCGGGTCGCTGTCGATCGGGGCGGCCATGTTGTTCGGTGTGCTCCTGGTCTGGCAGCTTCCGCACTTCGCATCCATCGCCTGGCTCTACCGGGAAGACTACGAGCGTGGCGGGTTCAAGATCATTTCGGTGCGGGACACCCATGGGCAGAAAACCAGTCGCCATATGCTCATGTATTCGGTCGTGTTGCTGGTGGTCAGCCTGCTTCCCGTAATCTACGGCTCGGGCAGTTATCTGTATGGCGTGGGCGCGGCGCTTCTGGGGCTTGCATATCTCGCAACGGGCGTCTGGTTCAGGCTTTGCCGGACGAAGGAGATCGCGAGGCTCAGCCTGCTTGCGTCTGTCACTTACCTGCCGTGCCTGTTCATCCTGATGATGATCGACAAGGCCTTTCACACCTAGAAGAAGCGGGGGCGCCCACACGCTCAACGAGAGACGTCATGTCGCTTGCCGTAGCCGTCGAGCTTGAAGCACTCAGCCATCGATACGGTGATCGTCTGGCGCTGGATGCGGTTTCACTGCAAGTCGCACCGGCGTCGGTGTTCTCGCTGCTGGGTCCTAACGGCAGCGGCAAGTCCACCCTCTTTCGCATTCTTGCCACATTGATGGCGCCTTCGAGCGGCACCGCCAGGGTCGCCGGCCTCGACGTCCGCGCACAGCGAGACCAGGTCCGCCGCCGCATCGGCGTGGCGTTTCAGCAGCCCAGCCTCGATGCCAAGCTCACCGTGTTCGAGAATCTTCGCCACCAGGGGCACTTGTACGGCTTGTCCGGGCGCGCTCTGCGGGAACGGATACGCGAGCTGCTCGACCGCTTCGCCCTGACCGACCGCGCGGGCGATCGCACCGAGACACTCTCCGGTGGTCTCAAGCGCCGCGTCGAACTGGCCAAGGCGCTGCTTCATGCGCCGCAGATCCTCATCCTCGACGAGCCGAGCACCGGGCTCGACCCGGCCGCCCGAGCGAGCTTGATGGATCATCTCCACCAGCTCCGCGATCAGGACGGCGTCACGACGCTTCTAACGACGCATCTGATGGATGAGGCCGACCGGTGCGATCGCATCGGCGTGTTGGATGAGGGACGGCTGGTCGCTCTGGATGGACCGGCCGAGCTGAAACGTACGATCGGCGGGGAGGTGCTGACGGTTTCGTGTAGCGATCCCGCGACGCTCGCTGCAAGCGTCAAGCGGGATTTTGATATCGAAGCGACCTGCTCAAATGGGACCGTACGAATCGAGCACGAAACAGGGCATGCGTTCGTTCCCAAGCTGATCGAGGCGTATCCGGGCGAGATCGACAGCGTCACCGTCGGCCGGCCGACGCTCGATGACGTGTTCTTTCATCTGACGGGGCATGGTTTGTGGACCGACGGGGACAAGACTTCCAAGATTGAGTAGCCGAGCATGTCCGACTCTCCAGCAACAACGCCGTGGCTTCTTCCGACCGTGTCGCTCTGGCGTCGCGAGATGACCCGCTTCATTAGGCAGCGAAGCCGGATCGTCGGCGCACTCGGCACGCCCATCGTGTTTTGGCTGCTGATCGGTTCGGGCCTTCGCGATTCGTTCCGCATGCCCGGCACCGATGGCGGGCTGAATTATCTTCAGTACGCCTTCCCCGGAACGATCGTGCTCATCCTATTGTTCACGGCCATCTTCTCGACGATCTCGATCATCGAGGACCGGCGCGAAGGTTTTCTGCAGAGCGTGCTGGCTTCGCCGGCGCCGCGCTCGGCCA
>JADFRH010000229.1 GCA_022561415.1 Planctomycetota bacterium | reverse complement strand
CGTTCGCTGCGCTACCTGAATGGGTCCGACGGGGAACTGATCGCCTGGTCGCCTTGCGGGTGCGCCTTGTTCGAGGGCAGGCACGCTTGTTATCATGCTCGCTGTCATGTCGAAGAGCCAAGCTACAGAGCGACTCGTGGCGCTGCTGTTCACCGACCTGGTGGACAGCGCCAAGTTGAATGCACGACTCGGCGACGTGCGCTTCCAGAAAGTAATGGTCCAGCACAACAAAGTATGGCGGGATCTATCTACGCAACACCGGGGGCGTGGGCAGCGCACGACGGGGGACGGGTTTTCGGCGATGTTCGACCAACCGCTGGACGCGGTTCGATTTGCAATGGCGTTTCACGCCGCCCTGGAGCGTCTTTCGGACGAACTCCAGCTCAAATGGGAAGGACGGCCCTTGCGACTGACCGCTCGTGCAGGCATCCACCTTGGCAACATCGTGGCGAAAGACCAAGACGAGCCGCAAGGCCTCGCGTTCGGGATTGCGAACCGCGTCATGTCGCCTGGTGTGGGCGGTCAGACTCTGATGACGATTGCATCGTTCAACATCGCCCGCAGATCGGCGGTCGGCGTCCCGACCGAGACGAATCTCGTGTGGCTGGAGCACGGGCTGTATTCTTTCAAGGGATTCGATGAGCCCATGACGATCTGCGAAGTCGGAATTGAAGGCCGCTCGCCACTACGCCCGCCCCCGGATTCCGAAAAGGTCAAGCGAACGGTAACGCCGGACCAAGACGAGACCTTGGGATGGCGGCCGGCGAAGGACTCGGCGGTGCCCCACAACCCGCAGTGGATCCTGCGTGAACCACTGGGCGCCGGCGGCTTTGGGGAAGTCTGGCTGGCCGAGAACAAGACGCTCGATATCGAACGCGTCTTCAAGTTCTGTTTCGACACGGTTCGGCTGCGGGCTCTCAAACGCGAGCTGTCGATCTTCAAACTGCTGCGCGGGGCGCTTGGAGAGCACCCCAACATCCAGCGCCTGGACGACGTGAACATTCAGGAGCCGCCGCCCTATTACCTGGTAATGGATTACGCGCGCGGTGGAAACCTCGCCTCGTGGTCGGAGTCCGAACAATACGGCGGGATTGGCAACATCCCTTTGGGGGATCGACTGGAACTCGTGGCGCAAGTCGCCGACGGGCTCGGGGCCGCGCACGCGGTCGGCGTCATCCATAAAGACGTCAAGCCCGGCAATATCCTCATCGGCAATGAGCCGGGCCGCGGTATTCAGGCTCGCTTGGCCGATTTCGGCATCGGGCTCGTGATCGCGCCCGAATTGGCCGAGCGACTGGACATCCACCTGACCGGCTGGGAGAAGACCGACCTGGGCTATGATCTCGGCTCGCGCACCGGTACACGCCTATACACGGCGCCGGAACTCGTCGCCGGCCGGGATCCCAGCATCCAGAGCGACATTTACTCGCTCGGCGTTGTTCTCTATCAAGTCGTTATCGGCGATTTTAGCCGGCCGCTGGCCGAGGGCTGGAAGGAGGGGATCGCGGACGAGTTGCTGTGCGAGGACATTGAGGCGTGCGTCCACGGCGATCCGAAACGCCGCTTGCGCGCGGCCGAGGACTTGGCAGAGCGTCTTCGCACCTTGGAGAAGCGCAGGCGTGATAGACACGATCGACAAGTCGAAGCGGAGCGCGTGCGCGTCGAGAGTGAGCGGCGCGAACGTCAGATCCGCCGCCTGCGGCGCCTGGCGGTCGTTTGCGGGCTCGCAATTCCCGCTGCTATCTTAATGACTGTTCCGATCATGGCATGGCGAGCGGAACGGGATAAGCGACAGGCACAAGAAGTGCTCACAACGCTCTTCACAGATCCGGTTGCCTCCCGAGACAAGTTGAAAGAGGGCGGAGAACGGCTACGGACCATCGTCGGAGAGTTGGGCAGTGCGTACCTGCATTCCACCGAACCATTCCCGAAGCTCGGGGCACGCCTCTGGTCCTTTCTCCCGGAGCCGCTCGCCGCGTCCTTCTGGTCATCCGTCGACGGCGGTGCGCTTTGGCGCCACGGGGGGTGGCTTGAGCTCTGCTCGGAAGAACCGTCTGTTCAGCGGGTGCCTTTCGCCCAGCTCGAGGAAAAGACCTGGTGCGGCACGGAAAGGGAAAAGTACGTCGCGTTTTGTTTGATCGGCCATTTTTCGCCGGCGGAGGAGAAATGGCGAGACTTGTGCACGGGCGCGATCGAGAACGAAGCTCACCCGGGTGTCATTGCAGCCGCCAGGTGGGCAGCGCAACGCTTGGGCGCGGATGTCACGATGAAGTCGGGTGATCGTGTTTATGTGGACGAGGTGACAGGAATGACTTTCGTTCATGTGCCGGGCACCGAGCGTTTTTTCCCGGGTGCTCAGCACGACCACCTCTGCCGACTTGTCGCCGTCGAAATCGGCCACGGCGACCTGCATGGCCACAATGGTCCCGTCGGCGGCGATGGGAACCCGCCTCCACTGCGCGCCATCGCCACCACCGTCGCTATCTCCGCCGTTCACGTATAGATACACGGCATCGGT
>JADFRH010000031.1 GCA_022561415.1 Planctomycetota bacterium | reverse complement strand
GATAGGGCTGACCCGTGAAACCGAGAATGCTCTGCAGCGCATCGGAAATATTGATTATGAAATCGACGCACGGGGGTTCGAGGTCGGCCCGCACTTTGGCGATGGCCGATGGGGCACTCGCGAACTTGCCGACGATGGAAAGAATGTCCGAGACGGAGGTCGTACCATCCGCCGGCGTGCATGGAAGCACTATGCAGTTCCCCATCGTGTCACCCAGGTTCGACGTCGTCATTTCAAAGACCTCGGAGAAGCTTTCGTAGAACAACGGGCATCCCTTGCCTATCAATTCCACGCCGTAGATCCCGCCGGGAACAATCCCCTCGTGAAAAACGTGAACGATGCCCAGGGCGTTCCAATCGCGATAGAGCGACATGGTCGGGTCGCCGGCCGGTCCGTCGCATTGGAGTGTCGCGGCGAGAAACGTCGGCCCGTCGGGATCGACGACAAGCGTAGAGGCCTCGGCGAACTCGCTCGGCTCGGACACCCAGAGCTTCTGCCCGTTCCATGCACGGTACGGCGGTGGGAGGTCCATAAACGTGACGCGGATGGCCTGACTGGCGGCCACATCCGCACTGGTAATCGAAAGGAACCGGTTCTTGGTGTTGTCTACGAGTTCACCGAATTCGTTGGCGATGCGTTCCACAACCGGCGGCGACGAGACCTGACAGAACGGCTCGACGCAATCGACATCGATCATGGCCGGTCCGGACCGGGCCGTCTCCGGGGATGTTCCCCAGTTGGTGACACGGATCGTATAGCACTCGCCGGGGAGCACGATCCGTTCGACGATTCCCGATCCCGCGTCGCCGACGCCGTTGCAACCTTCGTCGCTGGCGAAGGAATCGGATAGGGGGATTGCTGACGCTCCGGGGCAAATACACGTCGTCGGATCATCTGGATCATGGTATAGCGCAATCACGCCGTCCGAAGTGTCCCAACCGTTCTGCGTAAGGCCCGGCTGGCTGGGACACCCGTTGCCGACCAGCCGGCCGGTACAGGTGGATGTATAGTGGAACCACACGTCGTTTCCGACGGAACCGCTTCCGAATTCGGTCGACTCCACACTCGGTCCGTCTGTGTTGGTGCAGTTCGTGTTGACGGCGTGCAGACCGTCGGTGATCACGCGTGCGCCTTCTTGAAGAGCACCCGGCCCCGGACATTCGAGCCGGCACTCGGCGTCGCAGCCGTCGCCGGGCACCAGGTTTCCGTCGTCGCACTCTTCCCCGGGATCGACGGTACCGTTTCCGCATTGCGGAGTGGCGCCATAGCACGTGTCGCCGCGAAGAAACTCCGACGTGTCGAAGAAAGACCCGGAGCAGTCGGGATCGAGCCGGTTCCAGATGCCGTCTACGCCCTGGTCAGACGCGCAGTTGAGCGCGGTCTCGATCGTACATATCGGCGGCCCATCGGCGGCGCAACTCCAGCACGCGGCCGTAACCTGCGGACCGGCGTCGAAGTCAAGTGGGCCATCCGTTGTCTCGAGGCAAAACGCCAGGTCGGACATCCGCCCACTGCCGTGGATATATCGCGATTGGCCCTGGAGATACGCGGCCGGATCGTCCACGCCGCCCGAGTTCGCACCGCTCGCGCAGTATCCATCGCGCCCCTCCGGGAAATGTTGCAGCCAGTTCCACCAGCAGGTGGCGTAAGCTCTGGTCGGACCGCGCGTGTTGTTGGCCACTTCGAGCCAGTGCGTAACGCCCGGCACCAAGCCCGTAATCGGGGTGTCGAGCGTAAGTGTGTAGCTCATGGGGATTGTGTATTCCGGAATGCCCATAAACCCGAAACCGGTACCTTTCTCAAAATCTCTAGAGATATTCGTGCCGGTAACGAGCGTTTCTCCAATCAGCGTACCGGGAAGACCATGGTCGTCCACGTAGACGCGCACGCGAAATTCATCTTCGACCGCACCGATGCAGTTGAGGTTGTCCAGCGTCGCGTCGTGATAGAAACCCCAGACGCACAACTGCGTCAGCGTGGTCGCCTGGGGCACGAAATCGTCGGCCGCCACGACTCCGTTGGGCGGGACTGTCAGGTCGCTCAGGAACCCCGAACCAAATCGGCCGGCAGGCACAGGGAACTGGCAATTCGACTCGCTCGCGATCGAACAGGACGTGCAGAGTTCCAAACCATCGCGACACGTCGTGCCGCCGTGGAAGGTGCCGCCGAGCACGCTGACACACGTCGCTGCGTCCATACAGTTTGTAGGTGGATCGCAAATGAGAAAACCGCCGGTGCCGTCATCGCATCCTTTCTGAGGTGTGCAGCAAGCACCGTAGAAACACGGATCCTCGAGCCCACCGGGTGTGTCCGGACAGACGAAGCTAATGGGCTGGCTGGAGTCAAAGCCTCCTAGAAACGCTCCGCCGAGCGCGTCGCATTCCACCTCGTTGAGCACGGTGCAGGTCGAGCCGGTGCAGCAAGCGGCCCGCCCACACGCCGAAACTGTGATGTGGAGTTGGTAGGGCGTTGCCGCGCCGCGCGGAGCGGGGCGTATCGGAAAGTAATATGTACCGGCCGGTAGGGCACCGTAGAAGAACGTGGCGTTGTCGTCGTAAAGGCAATTGTCCGGCCGAATCACATGCTTTGGAAAACGATCGAGCGGCGGGAGCGTGCCGTTGCAGGGGCACCCCTCCACGAGCGACGTCAAGGGTGCGGGGTTGACCGGCTCGCTGCAGCACAGGTCGATCGTAACGGACGCGCAGTCGTCGACCTCGAACGCCTCCCACCAGACACGATCGTCCGCAAAGAACGGACAACTTTCCGGAAGTGATGCCCCGGACGCCTCTCCGGTCCTCGTCACGATGACTGGAGGCTCACCGAAAGCCGGTACCGGAATCTGCTGAATCGTCGTCAAATCTTCGCAATGGTCGGCGCCGGTGGCGAGGGGCTGCTGGCAACAGTTGGGTTCGCAGGTGGACCCCGGTCCGAGGGGTTCGCTGCCTGCCGGACAGGGCGGATCGCACGTGCCCGTTGCGCAGTCCGCGTGCTCGATACAAGCCGCGTCTGAGTCGCTGCAGACGCCGCCCGTTACGTTCGTGCATGCACCCGTCAGTGAGTCACAGCATGCGGACAAGGTGCAGATCGGCCCAATAGGTTCGCAGGTGTCCTCGACGGCACAAACACTCAACGGGCAATCCTCATCGCCGGCGCAGGGCAGCCCGCGGTTGACTCCGTCCCGACACACGCGGCAGTCGGCGCCGATGTCACATGCCTCGAACGGGAAGCCGCTACAAGCGCGACAGCGAGCCCCGACACCGTACGAGAACCCACCGGCCTGTTCGCACATCCACGGGAGCTGCTCGGTGCAACCAAAACCGTCCGCCGAACAACACGCGCCCAGCGGCGGCTCCACGAACCCTCCGACGATCTCGAAGGCCAAAACGTCGGGCACGCCCGGAAGGAAGTCCGTAACCGGCGCCCCGTCGACCCACATCCGGGTGGGATCATTGGATCCGACGTCCACTTCGTCCGTGGAGAACCATGTCAAGCATCCTTCCGGCGTGACCCACTCATCGGATTCGACCGTCATCCACCCGGTGGCCGGAATGGTACGATACGGCATGGGCACCATCGTGATCAGACCAGCGTCGGTCGTGACGAACGCATCGGAATCGAAATCGGCCACCAAAGTCCCGGCCAAGTCGTAGAACCGAAGCCGGATGGGCGACTCGGGTTTCATCGCGCCCATGAGGCGAACGGTTCGAACTTGGAAGAACGGACGCGACGGATCCGGGACCGGAATGGAATAGTCGTCACCGATCTCACGAATCTCAAGGCAAGAGGCCGCGCCGATGGGACCGACTTCAACCGGAAAGGCGCCACTGGGCGCGAGGCCGCTCGCGTACGACGGACATGTATAGTCCACCAGATACTTGGGTAACCCGCCAATTGGAAAGTAATTGCAGCCGGATTCGTCGATCGGGGAATCCTCTATGGCGCCCACGTCCAACCATGCGCCACCTTGATCGAGGCATAGTTGCCGGGTGAGGATGACACAGTCGCCGTCGCTTGCGCAGCAACGACCTTGATGCGCGCACAACTGTTGCGCTTCGACGCAGTCCGACGCGCTGCCGCAGGGCGGCTCGGGGCTGCGGCACACACCGCCGCAGAAGCCGCCGCTCGCGCACACGGAATCATCAAGACATGGCGCTCCGGCGCTCGTACCGCCGACGCATACACGCAGCGTGCAAACCTCATCCCCCGTGCAATAGAGTCCGTCGTCGCAATCGGCATCCGCACGGCAGGGCTCGACACACGCACCCTGGTTGAAATCGCCCCCCTCCTCGTCGCATACAAGCTCGGGAGACGCCGCGCAAGGAAGCTCGCCGCCGATGCACACGCCCGCACCGTCGCAGGTCTCAGTCCCATTGCAGAAGAGTCCGTCGCCGCACGGTGCGCACTCGTCCAGTGCCGCGCTGACGCAGGATCCGTCGACGCACTCGTCCCGCGTACACGGGTTGCAATCATCGCATTCGTAGTCGAACACGCAGGCGACCGGCTCGGCTCGAAGTGAAATCGGGAGGGCAAGATTCGCAAGGATCAAGAGGAAAACGGAAAGTCGCTGCGACGCCACGCGACCCGGCCCCGGCGCGCCGGGGGCTTCCCACCGAGCGAGGCCGACGGGTTGATCCCGTCGCGAAGCCGACATGTCCACGGTCCTCCTTTGCCCGGATACCACCAGGAAGCGCAAGCGAGGGCCGTACATGCGTCGACCTCGGTCGGCGCCCGACACCTATCCTTGCCAGATCACATCCGAGAACCGCGCCATGATACCAGAACGCACCGGATCGACCAAACCAGGTTGCGACGATCAGACGGCGGCCACAACCGGTCGAATCCGGAAATGCGGCATCGATCCCACGGCCTATACGGGCTGCGCCCGGTTCTGCGGTAGCCTGCGTCACCGGCCCGATAAACAATCCGTTCTTCCATCCGGAAGAACCCGTGGAACCGGCTTGCCGGGCGGCCTGCCGGTGGCTTCCGGACCGCTTTGGGGACATGATACGTGCCTCACCCGTTTGGCGTGGGTCTACGAAACGAAAATCGGAACGCGGAATCAGTGCAGCCAGAATTGCCGATAAACGATGACCGGGAAGCCCCGGCGCGCCGGGGTTCGCCGGCAAACTCAACCAAGGAGTCAATCCGCGTGGACGTCAGCCTTCAAGTTCCAGCCGAATCCGAGCATGGGCATTCGCCCGGAAAACTAAGCCTCATGCTGTGGACGGCCCTCCTTCTGGGCGGCTGCGCTTTGGCGATGCTGATCTACTCGTCGCTCACCGGCGACCACGGACACCACGAAGCCGGCAGCGCGCACGCGCATGTGCCGAGCCTATGGGCCGTGCTACCCTTCGCGGGGATGCTGCTGTCGATTGCGATCCTGCCCCTCATGCCTGCGACCGAGCACTGGTGGGAAAACAACAAGAACCGGCTCATGGTGGCGCTATCTTTCGGCGCGATGACGCTGGCGTATTATTGGTTGACCGGCGGCGCCGACAAGGTCGTCACCGTCCTCGAACATGCGGTGATCGCCGAGTACATCCCGTTCATCGTGCTGCTGTTCGCGCTCTACGTCATCAGCGGGGGCATCTGTCTCAAGGGCGACCTCGCGGCACACCCGGCCACCAACACCGCCTTTCTCGGTGTCGGTGCGCTGATCGCCAGCTTCATCGGGACGACCGGCGCCAGCATGTTGCTGATCCGCCCGTTGTTGAAGACGAACTCCGAACGAAAAAACGTTACGCACACGGTGATTTTCTTCATCTTCCTGGTCAGCAACGTCGGCGGCTGCCTGCTGCCGATCGGTGACCCTCCGCTCTTCTTGGGCTACCTCAAGGGCGTACCGTTCCTCTGGACCATGGGGCTGTGGAAGCCGTGGGCTATTACCTGCGCAGCGCTCCTGGTCATCTACTACATCTGGGATACGATCGCTTACAAGAAGGAAACGAAGCGCGACATCCAACTCGACGAGACGCAGAAGACCAAACTGTCGCTCACCGGCGGCCTGAACCTCGTCTGGCTGATCGGCGTCGTGTTCTGCGTCGCCCTGGTCAAGCCGGGCGAAGAGTTCCTCGGGCTCGGCTTCAAGGCCTTCCCCTTCATGCGCGAAATCCTGATGCTCGCGCTCGTCGTGCTCTCGCTGAAGATGACGTCCAAGCAGATACGATCGGACAACAAGTTCAATTACCACGCCATCCTCGAGGTGGCCGCCCTGTTCATCGGGATCTTCATCTGCATGCAAGTGCCGATCGAAATCCTCAACGCCAGCGGCGCGCAACTGGAGCCCGTGCTCAGCTCACCGCACCGCTACTTCTGGGCGACCGGTGGGCTCTCCGCCTTTCTCGACAACGCACCGACGTACGTCGTCTTCTTCGAGACGGCCAAGACCATGACACCCGAGGGTGCCGCGGGGGCGCTGACCCTGGCCGACGGCAGCATGATTCTCGAGCACCTTCTCGTGGCCGTGTCGCTCGGGGCCGTGTTCATGGGTGCGATGACCTACATCGGCAACGGCCCCAACTTCATGGTCAAGAGCATCGCCGAGCAGTCCGGGATCAAGATGCCGGGCTTCTTCGGGTACATGTTCTACAGCGTGGCCGTGCTGGTCCCGCTCTTCCTTGTGGTCACCTTGATCTTCCTATAAAATACTCCAAGATCCACCGGAATCGGCCGGTGGAATTCGAGACTAGTAAGGCAGGCAAGACATGCTCGTACGATTCGACTGCCCGGCGTGCGGATCCTCGCACTCATTCGATATGCCGGAGACGACCATCCACATGACATGCTCGAAAACCCACAAGGCCATCGAGCTGCGCCTTACCAAGGGTGGCGACGTCAAGTCGGCCGTCGTCGACGAGGACGGTGCCGCCAAGTCATCAGCGCGATCATGAACACACAGCGCCACCTCGCCTGATTTTCCCCCGGCATTCGTATTGGCAACATGACTCCGTCAACTCCTATCCGATGGCAGCCGATCGCCCTACTCGTCGGCGTGGTCGGGCTCTACCTTTGGAGCAACCGCCCCGCTACGCCGCCGGAAGGCTGGACCGCCGATTTCAATCAGGCCGTCACCGAGGCAAAAGCAACCGGGAAGAACTTACTGGTGGCGTTCAACCTGCACGGGTGTGCACCGTGCGCGATGATGGACAGGCAAGTCATGCCCGAGCCACGCGTTCGAGAAGCCATCGCTTCATTCGTACCAGTCCGAGTGAATCTGCGCGAGCGGCCGGATATCGCCCAACGCTTTGGCGTGGAGGGCGCTCCAACTTACCTAGTCGTTGATGCGAACGGAACGATTCTCGATGGGCGAAGCGGATTCGTGCCGATCGATGAATTCCTGGCGTTTCTAGATCAGGCGTCTACCGAATCCGAAACCGACTCGCAGTAGGCCGACTGAAAGGGCGCAACCCCTGTCAGACGTTCCGCTAGATACTGACCGGTGTGGCTCTCGGCACATGCGGCCACCTCCTCCGGTCGCCCCTCGACGACAACGCGCCCGCCGCCCTCGCCTCCCTCGGGTCCCAGATCGATGACCCAGTCGGCCACCTTGACGACGTCGAGATTGTGCTCGATGACGATCACCGAGTGACCGCGATCGACCAGCCGGTTGAGCACGGTGAGCAGCGTACGCACGTCCCCCATGTGCAGGCCGGTGGTCGGCTCGTCCAGGATATACACCGTGTGGGCGTGACCGCTACGGTGCAACTCGGAGGCCAGCTTGATGCGCTGAGCCTCGCCGCCGGACAGGGTGTTCGACGCCTGCCCGATCGCCATATAACCCAGGCCAACGTCGTTAAGTGCCTGCAATCGCGATCGAATATTGGAAAAACTCTCGAAGAATGCCACGGCTTCTTCCACGCGCATCGCCAGAACATCGGCAATCGTCTTTCCGCGAAACCGCACGTCGAGCGTTTCCCGGGCGTAGCGCTTGCCGTCGCACTCGCGACACGTTACATACACATCCGGCAGAAAGTGCATGGCGATCTTCTTGGTGCCCTGTCCTTCGCACGCCTCGCAGCGCCCGCCTTTGACATTGAAGCTGAAGCGTGCCGGGGTGTAGCCGCGAATCTTGGACTCGCGGACCTCCGCGTAGAGCCGGCGAATGAGGTCGAACACGCCGACGTAGGTGGCCGGGTTGCTTCGCGGCGTTCGACCGATCGGCGCTTGATCCACGTCAACAATGCGGTCGACGTGACCGGCCCCGATCAGCCGATCGAACGCACCGGGGCGCCGTCCGGTATGATCCACCGCGCGCCGCAGCGCCCGCAGCAACACCTGCGACACGAGCGTGCTCTTGCCGCTGCCCGAAACGCCAGTGACGCAGACAAAGCCGCCGAGCGGAAACCGGACGTCAATCCCGTCAAGGTTGTTGGCCGTGACGCCGCGCAGCTCGAGGCACCGCCGCCAATCGATCTCGCGCCGCTTGTCGGGAATCGCCACGGACGATCGCCCGGTAAGAAAGCTCGCGGTCACCGACTCCTCACACGCGAGCACGTCGCTCAGCGTTCCCTCGGCCACGATCCGCCCACCTCGCAAACCGGCGCCGGGACCGATGTCGATCACGCGATCGGCTGCGGCGATCACCTGCTCGTCGTGTTCGACCACGATGACCGTGTTGTCCTGTTCGGCCAGTCGCTGAAGCGTCTTAACGAGCAGCGACGTGTCGCGCGCGTGCAGGCCGATGGTCGGCTCGTCGAGCACATAGCAAACGCCGGCCAGGCCGCTGCCGATCTGCGTCGCGAGTCGCATGCGCTGCCACTCCCCGCCCGACAGAGACGCGCTCGCCCGATCGAGCGACAGGTAGTCCACACCGACGGCCGCGAGAAAGCTCAGCCGCTGACGAATCTCACGCAAGAGAGGCTCGGCAATCACGCCCGCCTCGCCGTCGAAAGTCAGCTCGTTGAAGAACGCGCCGGCCTGACCGATCGTCATGGCCGTCACGTCGGCGATCGTTTGGTCCGCGACTCGCACGCACAGCGCTTCAACGCGATGCCGCGCACCACCACAGCGCGTGCATGGTGACTCCGAGAGAAAGGCGTGCAATCGCTTCTTGGCGGACTCCAACTCGGTCGTCTTCCAGCGGCGCTGTAGATTGGGAATCACGCCCTCGAAGGTTGCGCCGTATTGCTCAGCCGATTCCGGCGTCGTTCCGTGCAGCAGGATGTTCGACAAGGACGCCGCGATGTCGCGAAACGGGATGTCCGGCAACACGCCGAAGTGCTCACAGAACTCTCGGATCAGACGGGCGTAAACGGCGCCGAGCTGGCGACCTTGCCTCCGCCACGGGGCGATGGCCCCATCACTGAGTGAGACGCCTTGATCGGGCACGATCAACTCCGTATCGAAATCCAGCGTCGTGCCGAGACCGTTGCACTTGTCACAGGCCCCGTGCGGAGAATTGAAGCTGAAAAGGGCCGGTGACAAGTCGTCGATCCGAACGTTGGGGTGGTCCGGACAGGTCAGCGCGGCGCTGTATCGCTCGTCGGACCACCGGCAAGCCGGTTTCCCGGCGCCCGGCGCGACCTGAGCCGCGACGATGACTCGACCCCCCGAAAGTCGCGTCGCGATTTCCACGCTGTCCGCCAACCGCTTGGCTATCTCCGGCTTGATGGTCAACCGGTCGACGACGACCTCGATCGTGTGCTTGCGATTGGGCGCCAGGGCATCGACCTCTTCGAGCAGCCGAACGTCGCCGTTGATCCGTACGCGGACGAAGCCCTCTCTCGTGATGCGCTGCAAGATCGCCTTGTGCCCCCCGCGCCGATCGCGAACCAGCGGGGCAAGAACCATAATTCGCTGCCCACCGGGACCGCTCAGAACGGCGTCCACGACCTGCGCCGTGGACTGACGGACGATGTCACGCCCGCACTCCCAGCAGCGCGGGCGACCGGCACGCGCAAACAGAACACGTAGAAAATCGTGTATTTCCGTCGTCGTGGCGATGGTGGAGCGGGGACTCGCGACCGAGGCTCGCTGTTCGATGGCGATCGTCGGCGGAAGCCCCTCGATGCGATCCACGTCCGGTTTTTGCATTTGCGCCAGGAATTGGCGTGCGTAGGCCGATAGCGATTCGACGTAGCGCCGTTGCCCCTCGGCGAAGATCGTGTCAAAAGCGAGCGAGCTTTTTCCTGACCCGGACGGCCCGGTAATGACGGTCAGAACGCCGCGTGGCACATCGACGCTGATGTTTTTCAGGTTGTGCTGCCTTGCGCCGATAACGCGAATGCAGGGCCGGTGCGACACGGGTAGCTCCGCTTGCCAAGCGAGGTCACAAGCGGGAAGCCGATTGTAACCATTGGGTCATGGTGCCTCGGGTTTTGTCGGAAACGCGGACTGACGTTCCTCGTATAATGTCAGGGACGCGGTGGGAAGTCCACCTGGAGAGGAATTTCGCCTCGCATCCGGTCGGGAAGCGACTTGAACCGAACCGTCCCGACGTCTTATACTGTAGCAGACAGCGCGTTGCCGATAGCGGCGCCAACGGCATTCCCTCGTCACGAGGGCACGTCGTGAGTTGACCGAAGAGGTTCCGCGATTCGGGGAGGATCCGGGCTGACGATTCATGAAGTGCCGCCGGTGAAACTGGTGAAACCGGCTTGCCGGGCGGCTTGCCGGTCATTAGGAGGAAACATGCAGTCATTGCCACGCCTTGCGCATCGGAGTTACGGACGAGCCTTGCTGGGGCTGAGCGCATTTCTGTCTTACGGCGCCGCCCTGGCCCCACAGGCGTCATTCGGCGCGACCCCGCGCCAGAGTGAGCTGTGGCAGCGGGCGATCGAGAACGTTTCGAAGGGTGAGTTCCAGCACGCCGCCGAAACGCTCCGCAAGGTCCGTATCAACGACGAACTCGTAACCCAGGTTCGCACCTGGCTGGAGGAGTTCGAGGTGAAACAGGCCGCGCGGCGTGAGCTCGATCAGGCCGACTTCGACAAGTACGTAGGCTACGCCAAAGCGCGCGTGGAGCGCAAAGAACACTCCCGTGCCCTGGGTTGGGCTCTGTGGGCTTTGAATACCACGACCGACCGCGAGGAGTTTCTCGCGAGCCCCTGGCTGCTCGAGTTGGTCAACGCCTCTTTGGCGAAAACGGACGAGCTTCGCCAAGAAGACGATTGGCGTGGCGTATGGGGCCTCTATTCCCAACTCGCGAGCCTGTATGAGCGCGAGCCGAGATACGAGAAGCTCGAGCGACAGGCGCTGACCCACCTCCGGCTCGAGAGCATGTTCGGCAAGAAAAGCAAGTGGAAGGAACGAATCGAGAAGGTCATATGGCGCGATGCCGAACGGGCACTCAAGGAGATCGACCGCGCCTACGTCGAGCCGGCCGACTTCAGGAGGATCGCCGAGAGCGGACTGGAGCAGATGCTACTGCTCGCCGACTCCAAGACCGCACGGGAACACGAAGACTGCAAAGGACTTGCCGACGAGGACAGCCGCCGGCATTTCAAACTGCGCGTGCAGGCGCGTCTCGATCAGGTCCGCGCTGCGACGAAAATCGATCACAAGGACTGCGTCGGGTATTTTCGACGCGGCATACAGATCAACAAAGAGACCGTCGCGCTTCCCGAGGAACTGGTCGTTAGTGAACTCATGCGCGGCGCGCTCGATGTGCTCGATGACTACACGACGATCATCTGGCCCAGTGCGTCGGACGAGTTCGACAAGCACACACGCGGCGACTTCGTCGGCGTCGGAATTTCCATCTCGAAGCACGCGGACGGGGTCGAGGTCATCACACCGATGGACGGCGGCCCGGCATACGCCGCCGGCATCCAGGCCGGCGACATCATCACGCACGTGGACGGCACGAGCCTCAAGGACTTCTCCATCAACAAGGTCGTCGAGACCATCACCGGCGAGACGGGCACGCCCGTCACCCTCACGATTCGCCGTGGCGAAGAGTCATTGGACTTCGATCTCATCCGCCGGAGGGTACACATCGTTTCCGTCAAAGGTCACCATCGCAATACGGTGGACGAGGAGCGATGGGACTATTGGCTCGATCGAGAGCGAGGGATCGGCTATATCCGCCTCACGAACTTCGCACGCAACACGTTCGAGGATCTACAAAACGCTCTGTCGGAGCTGCCCCATTTACAGGGCCTGATTCTCGACCTTCGCGGCAACCCCGGCGGCCTGCTCGACTCGGCCTGGAACGTAGCGTCGCTCTTCCTCGAGCGCGGTGACGTGGTGGTCTCCACAAAGGGCCGCATCAGCGACGACGACAAAACGTTCCCCGCCAACAGCACGGGCTCCTACGCCGGTTTCCCGCTCATCGTCCTGGTTGACAATCGAAGCGCCAGCGCCTCCGAGATCGTCTCCGGGGCCATCCGCGACAACGGCCGCGGGACCGTGGTGGGCGAGCGTACGTTCGGCAAATTCAGCGTGCAGAATCTGGTGCAGCTCAATCGCCGGTCAGGCGCCAAGCTCAAGATCACAACCGCCCGCTACTACCTGCCCAACG
>JADFRH010000228.1 GCA_022561415.1 Planctomycetota bacterium | reverse complement strand
CTGCCCGAGGAACACTGGTACGATATGGAATTTCGAGGTCAACAGACCGCGAAGATCGCTGCCGCGTCGGAGCGTCCGCTGGAGCGGCAGGTCGTCATCATAAGCGGGGGCGCCGGCGCGATCGGCGCCGCCGTTGCGGAGGTCTGCGTCGAGGCCGGAGCGCACGTCGTCATCACCGACTTGGATGCGAACCGTATAGCGCAGGTCGCCGACGAGATCAACGAGCGGTTCGGTGCGCGTAGTGCCCTGGGCATTGTGATGGACGTCACTGACGAAAAAAGTGTCCGAGCCGGATACGCCGAGGCGGTGCGCACGTACGGCGGCGTCGACGTCGTCGTGCCCAACGCGGGCGTCGCTCACGTTTCCTCGATCGAAGAAATGAATGTGGCCGATTTCCGCCGCGTCATGGACATCAACGCGACCGGATACTTGTTGTTCATGCAACAAGGCATTCGCGTAATGAAACGGCAAGGGATCGGTGGCAACGTGGTCATCAGTGCCAGCAAGAACGTCTTCGGACCGGGGGCTCAATTCGGCGCGTACAGTGCGTCGAAGGCGGCCGGGCATCAGCTCGGCAAGGTGGCCGCCATCGAGCTGGCGCCGGCTGGTATCCGCGTGAACATGATCAACGCCGACGCCGTGTTTGGAGAGGGCAAACGCCGCTCGGGGTTGTGGGCCGAGGTCGGTCCGAGCCGCGCCAAGAGCCGAAACATGGATGAGGACGAACTTCCCGAGTACTACCGGGGTCGGAATCTGCTCAAGGCACGAGTCTGCGGTTACCACGTCGGCAATGCGGTCGTGTTTTTTGCGAGCAACGCCACCCCGACGACCGGAGCCACGCTCCCCGTCGACGGCGGCTTGGTTGACGCCTTCCCGCGTTGATCTGCAGAGCTAACCGACGGTCGCCGAGTGGGTCTAGATACGTGTGCCTGCGGTCTGCTCGCGGGGAAAGAAAAAATCCGAAGGGATAGCTGGTATGAAACGTATTGGTTGGCTGGCGCCACCTAGACTGTTGCCCCTGTTGCTACTCGCCTCTGCGGCACACGCCGGCGACAAACCTGTGACCGTAACGGGCCAGGGGCTCACCGAGGAGTCGGCCTGCCGCGACGCGATGCGCAAGGCCATCGAGCGCGGCGCCGGTAACGAGATCAGCTCGCGCAGCCACGTCGAAAACGCGGTGCTGATTCGTGATGTCATATTCGCCCGTGCCGACGGCATCATCACCGAGCATGTGGTGCTCGAAACCGGCAGCGCCGCCGACGGCACGAAATTCTGCAAGATACGGGCGATCGTCAGTCCCGGCGCGATCGCATCCACCTGGGCCGAGGTGCAGAACCTCCTCGCGCAACTCGGGCGACCGGGGCTCATGGTCTACATTCGCGAACGCATCGACGGCGTCGATCAGGACAGCAGCATCGCCGAGGCGGAGATCGAACGGCGATTCCTCGAGGCCGGGTTCACCGTCCACGCGCGTCGGCAGGTAGACGCCCTCGCTCGCCGCGAAATCGATCAAGCACTCGAAAACGGCAACGTCAACAGAGTGCAAGAGCTGGCCAAGCGGTTCGCCACGGAAATCTTCATCACCGGCACGTCCGACGCGAGTTCGGCCGGTACGCGCGTCCTGGCCGGTCAGGACGTCGCTATGTACAACGCGGACAGCGTCATCAAAATGTTCTACACCGACACTGGCGAACTGCTGGCCTCGCAACCGCTGACCAACTGCCGTGGCGGCACACGAACCCTACGCGGCGACTCGCGCCAGGGCGGCAAGAAGGCCCTGGAAAACTGTGCAAAGGAACTGGCCGACGCCTGCTACGACATCGTCATGCGTTCCTGGGCCACACGCATCAGCGCCGGGCAGACGCTCAAACTCGAGGTCGAAGGAATCTCTTTCGCCGACGCCGTCAAGCTGGAGAAGAAACTCGAAGCCATCGACCCGGACAAGATTCGAAGCGTCGATCGTTGGTTCAGTTCCGGCGTCGCGCGATACACGATCACCGCGACGATGACCGCGTCCGACCTGGCCGAGTACTTCGTGAGGGGCGACTGGCCGGCCCTGATCGAAATCACCGACCAGCAGACGAATCGAATCCGGGCGAAGTGGGTGGGTCGGTAACATTATCCCTTCCGACACAAGAAGCGCGGCCGACAAGTATCTGACGCTTGATGACGCCGCCCTGCTAAGGCAGTGCCGGGTCGATCATTATCGAGACCGCGGACCCGGCGGCACCAAGCACAACAAATCGATGTCGGCCGTGCGCCTTCGACACCAGGCGACCGGGCTCGTCGTGACGGCTTCGGAGCAGCGCTCGCAACACGTGAACAAGGCCAAGGCCCTGCGACGCCTTCGAGAGGCCATCGCGCTCCGCACTCGCTTCCCGGTCGACATCGAGGACTATTTACCCAGCGAGCTGCTCGCGTCGTCGATCGCCTTCGCACACCCTGCGCAGGCTGCTGGCAAACCCGCTTTCCACAGACGTTGAACGCATCGATATAAGAAACATATTCTCCGTCGGAGGCGCTCCGCTTTCGAAAGCGACCGTTTACATTTGGAACGAAAAAAAAGTAGAAGATTTATCAAAGATTGTTAAG
>JADFRH010000030.1 GCA_022561415.1 Planctomycetota bacterium | reverse complement strand
GCTCTTTGCCCCGGAGGGGCTATGGGCTGTAGCCACGGGTGAAGTGCGGACGCCGCAGGCGGACAAACGCAACCCGTGGAATTCGGAAGCGTGTCTTTTTCCTCGCCCCGAAGGGGCGAAGGAGTGCAGATGCCCGGAACGTACTCTCAAGTCATCCTGCACTTCGTCTTTTCGACGAAGCGTCGAGTCGCGTACATCACTCCGAAAATCCAAACACGGCTCTACGATTACATCGGCGGCATCGTCCGCGCGGAAAAAGGAACGCTCTACGCCATCGGCGGCATGTCGGATCACGTTCATTTGTTGCTGCGCTGGCAGACCGACGCGTCCATCGCGGACCTGATGAGAACGGTCAAAGCGAGATCGTCGCGCTGGGTGCATCAGACCTTCACAGAGGCGGCCGCGTTCGCGTGGCAAGAGGGATACGGCGTCTTCTCCGTCAGCAAGTCAGCGGAGTCGGACGCGAAGAACTACATCGAAAACCAGGTTGAGCATCACAAGCAACGCGATTTCAAAGCGGAACTTCTCGCCCTGTTACGTACGCACGGTATCGAGTTCGACAAACGATTCGTATTCGATTGATCGGATGCCGTTTCCTCCGCCCCGCTGGGGCGGGGGAGGTCGCCGGCTCCTCATCCACGAGTTTCTTTCGCCTACGGCGAACTTCACTCGTGGCTACAGCCCCCGGCCCCGCCGGGGCCGAAGAGATCGCCCGGCATTCGCACCGCGCGAGGATATTGGAGCAAGCTCTATTCTTCTGCTGCGGTCGAAGCTCTCTTTACTGTCGTGGACGAGAGCTTTTGTCTGTCGCAGTTAAAGCTCGGTCTCTCACGGAAAACAGCGACAAACAATCGCCACACGAAATCCGGAAACGCCAAACGAGCCCCGGAGGGTCTGTGTGTCTAGTTCGATGGCGTCTCTTGGTCTTCGCCCCGAAGGGGCGCTGGGTTGTAGCCACGGGTGAAGCGCAGCCGCCGCAGGCGGCCAAGCGCAACCCGTGGAATTCGGGCGCGTTTTTCTTCCTCGCCCCGAAGGGGCGAAGGAACGACAGCCGCGCCGCTCAGGTGTCGGTCGAACGGAAAAGTTTCAGGAAGCCCCGTTCGTCCATCGTCTCGACACCGAGCTCCCTGGCTTTGTCGAGCTTGGAGCCGGCTGACTCACCATATACGACGAGATCGGTCTTCTTGCTGACGCTGCCGGCCGTCTTGCCGCCGAGTGCCTTGATTAGGTCTTGCGCCTCTTTGCGGGTCATGTCGGCGAAGGTTCCGGTGACCACGACGGTCTTGCCGGCGAACGGGCCGTCGCTCGCGACCTTCCGTTTGGGTTGCTTCGTGTTGACTCCGGCCATTCGCAATCGCTCAACAGCGCGGTCGCCCTCCTTGCTCGCAAAAAAATGAGCGATGCTCGCGGCCATCTCCGGGCCGACGCCGTCAACCTCGGTCAACTGCTCTTCGCCGGCCGCCCCCAGTTTTTCCATATCGCCGAAATGATCCGCCAACAGCTCGGCCGTGCTCGCCCCGACGTGGCGGATGTTCAGACCGGACAACAGTCGGGCCAAAGGCTGTTTCTTGCTCAGCTCGATACCCGCCAGAAGGTTGTCGATGCTCTTTTCGCCAAGCCGGTCGATCTCGATCAGCTTGTCGCGCCGTTCGTGCAGGTGATATAGCTCGGCAAAATCGGAGACGAATCCCTGATCCACCAGCGTTTCGATCAATACCTGTCCCGCACCTTCGACATCCATCTGATTGCGGCCGCAGAAATGGATGAGTCGCTCTTTGAGTTGCGCGGGGCAAGCACGGTTGCGGCAGCGAAGGACGGGTAGCTCGAAGACCTGCGCCACAAGCCCGCCGCACCTCACACAGTGACTGCGAAGTTCTCGTCGCTGGATTACCTTGTATGTCTCAATACACTCTCGCTTTTCGCACCGAAACGCTACGTATCCTTCATCCGGCTTGTCGAACGAGAGAGATTCTTGGCAGCATGGGCAGAAATCTGGCGTACTAATAGGCCGTGCGCCTGCCTTTCTGTTACCTTCGACAACATCGATCACTTGCGGAATAATATCGCCGGCTTTCTCGATTACTACAGTGTCTTTTTCGCACAGCTGGAGCCTTTCGATTTGACTACAGTTGTGAAGACTGGCATTGCTTACAGTCGTTCCAGCGACCAGCACGGGCTTGAGCTTTGCAACTGGGGTGATCGCTCCTGTTTTGCCGACTTGAAACTCGACGTCCAGCAATAGCGTAGTAGCCCGCTCGGCCGCGAACTTGTAGGCGATGCACCAGCGCGGGTAGCGGCTGGTCGCCCCGAGCGCGTCGCGCTGATCGAGCGCGTTGACCTTGATGACCAGTCCGTCGGTCTCATAGGGGAGTTTGGTGCGGCGGGCGTCCCACTCGGCAAGGCGGTCGATGATCTCGTCAATGCGCTTGTGAACGCTGCGGTAGGCACTGACCGGTATGCCCCAGGCCGAAAACCTTGCAAACAGCTCGCCATCGCTGGCTACGGAGAGCGGCTCGACCAAGCCGAAGCCGTGAGCCACGAAGACCAGCCCGCGACCGGCGATGTTGCGCGGGTCGAGCTGCTTGAGCGTGCCGGTGGTCGCGTTGCGCGGGTTGGCAAAGGTGGGCTCGCCGGCGGCCTCGCGCTTCGCGTTGAACGCTCGGAAATCCTCCGTCGGCCAGGCCACTTCGCCACGCACCTCGACGACGTCGGGAATATCGCCGCCCATTAGTCGAAGCGGAATCGACCGGAGCGTACGCGCGTTTTGCGTGATATCATCGCCGGTCGAGCCGTCGCCGCGTGTAGCCGCGAGGACTAGAGCGCCTTTTTCATACCGAAGGGAGACGGCCACCCCGTCGATCTTCGGGTCGACGACGTATTCGTAGGCATCGCCGCCGAGCCCTTTCTTCACGCGCTCGTCGAAGTCGCGAAGCTGTGCGTCGTCATACGTGTTGTCCACCGAAAGCATCCGGACGGTGTGCGTCACGTGAACGAACCCCGCGATGGGTGACTCGCCGACGCGCTGCGTGGGCGAGTCGAGCGTGACGAGTTCGGGATGATCTCGCTCCAGCGCGGTCAGCTCGGCGAGGAGCTTGTCGTACTCCCGGTCGCTGAGCGTCGGCTTGCCGAGCACGTAGTAGGCGCGGTCGTGGCGACGGATTTCCTCGCGGAGTTTCTCGATCTGTTGTGCCGTTGTGGCGAACATGCGGCGATTATCCCATTCCCCGGCCTAGGGGGCCAATCGTCCTCGAATCTCCGTCGGCTGGAAGGCGGGGTTCGCAAGCTGACGCCGTGACCACATGGCGGCGTCCCGGCGCGCCGGGACTTGGCCATGCCACGCATCATGGGACGCTAGCCCGACGGCTGTGCCGCGACGAGCTGCGTCTCGCAGAGCGTTCGGTACATCTCGCAGCGTTCGAGCAACTCCTCGTGGGTGCCCGAATCGATCATGCGACCGGCCTCCATGGCAAGGATGCGATCGGCGCATTGAATCGTGCTGAGCCGATGGGCGATGATGATGGTCGTGCGGTTCTTCGAGAATTCCCGGATCGCTCGTTGAATCTCCTGCTCGGACTCGGCGTCGACCTGGCTGGTGGCCTCATCGAAGATCAGTATCGGCGCATCGCGGTAGATCGCTCGGGCGATGGCCAGGCGCTGACGCTGACCTCCCGAAAGCGTCGTGCCGCGCTCGCCGAGCGGCGCGTCGTAGCCGCCGGGAATCGCCTCGATGAACTCGGCAGCCGACGCCCGACGTGCGGCGTCACGCACGCGGTCGGGGTCGGGTGAGTCCGCTCCGTACGCGATGTTCTGGGCCGGAGTCGTTCCGAACACCACCGCCTCCTGGGTCACCAGGCTGATCTGACGGCGCAGGCTCTCGAGGCCCACGTCGTTGATCTTGACACCGTCGAAGCGAATCTCACCCGAGCTGGGAATGAACATGCGAAGCAACAGGCTGACCAGCGTCGTCTTGCCGCAGCCGTTGGGTCCGACCAAGGCGACCGTTTCACCGCGCTGAATGGTGAAGCTCACGTCGCTCAGCGCTTCGGTCTCCGCACCGGGATAGGTAAACGAAACATGGCGGCACTCGATGCTCCTTCTTAGCGGCTTCAGCTCGGCCTTCACGTCGAACTCCTCGCCCTCGACCACGGAGTCGATGACCTGAAAGACGCGCTGGGCACCGGCCGTCGAGCGCTGAACGCGAACGTACACGTCGGATATCCTTCGGATCGGATTGAACAGGCCCGACAGCGCAAGGCCCAGCGTCCCGAACGTCGCGATGTCCAGATCCTGGTTGAGCACTTGCTTGGCGAGCCAGAGCGTCAGAAAACTGACGGCCACGATCGACACCGATTCGATCGCCGGGCTCACGAACGCCTTGAACCGCACGAGTTTGACCTGCTGTTTCAGCACGCGGAGATCCACGGCCCGCAGGCGCTTGCGCTCGAGGTCTTCGGCCGTGTAGGCCTTGACGACGCGGAGGTTCTGCAGGCTCGTCGTCAGTGCGTCGATCATTTCCCCGTACGCCTGCAGCAGCTTCTTGTTTGACTTTTTGACGCGCCGCCCGATCTGCCAAAAGATGACGGCCAGCATCGGTGCCACCAGCACGACACAGAGCGTCAAGCGCCAGTCGAGATAGAACGCGAACGCGAGCACCAACGCCGCGCTCAGCGGTTCACGAATGAACTTGCTGAACAGCGTCAACATGCCGCGCTGAATCTCCAGCATGTCCTGAATGAACCGCCCGACGAGGTCCGCCGTTTTCTGCGTTGCGAAATAGGACATGGGCAGACGAAGCGTACGGGCGAAGAGCTCCGTCCGCAGTTGCATCATCGAACGGAGGATCCCTTTGGAAATCCACACCTCGCCGAGGTAGCGAAAGACGTTGGCCACGATGATGATCACGACAAGTCCGGCGAGAATGTAGGTGAGCGTGCGGAGCTTCTGCTCGGGCGTTTCGTTGGGCGTCAAACCGACCATCCTGCGCAGCGCGCGACGCGAAGCCGACACCGGGCTAAGCGTGAGCGTCAGCTTGCGCCAGGATTCCGACGCGGCGGCCTCTTCTTTCGCCCGGACCACGACGACCCGTTCCAGCCCATCGTCATGGGAGATGTCATGCAGGAACTCCCTCGCCGATCGCCCTCGCAGATCACGAAACACGTCGCCCTTGCGCAGTCCGGCGAGATACGGGTCGCTTTTCTTCTCGACGGAGGCGATGCGAATCTCGTCGGCGTCGCCATCAAGCACCAGATCGGCGCCGATTCGCTCGCCGGCGATGATGCGATCCGCCCAGGCGTCCACCCCCTCGTCGTCCAGGAGCACCTTGAAGACCGGGAACGCGGCCGCGATGCTGACGGTGTGCAGAGCAGCGAACACGGTCGTGCAGAACAGCCCGATCAAAAGCGGACCGGGATACCGACAGCAAACCGCCACCATCCGGCGAAATTCGCGCGGATGCAGTTTCTCTTTCGGCGTGTCTGCTCTCGCATTGATCGACAGAATCGTCTTGTTCATCAGACGCTACATCAAACTTTCGTAGAACGGCACGTATTCTTCCACCACGGTGTACCAGTCGACGCGATCCCGCACGACCTCGCGGGCACGGTCGGCCATGACCTTTCGCTCGTCGTCCGACAGGCCCAGCATTTTTCGCAGGTCGATTTTCATCTCCACGCGCGCCGTGCCGAACACACACACGACGTCTTTGAGCGCAGACGGAACCGTGTAGGCCGAGGCGATGACGGGCACGCCCGCGGCCGCCGCCTGAATGATCGAGACCGGGCAGCGCGTGTGCAAGTTGGGTGCGACCAGCAGCGATGCCTCAGCGAGTAGCCCGCGCTGCGTTGTCACGTCGGACGCGTCGCAGAACCGGATACGATCGGTCCACCCCTTTTTCGCGATCAGTGGCCCCAGCAGGCGGGACCAGTCCCCGATCTCCCGACCGGCCACAACCAGGTTCCAGCCGTCGGTGAATGCACCGAGCTCCTCCAGCGACCGCAGCAGCGGAATGAACCCCTCGGCCGGCTCAAGCGGACCGAGCATGAGCATACCTCGCACGTCGGTCTTGGCGATCGACGCGGCGCGGGCATCGCTGTTCGACTCGTACTCGGCCGTCGTAATGCCGTAGGGGAGCCGGTGAACCTTGGCGTGTGCGCGGCGGCGCTCGAGATCGTCCGCCTCCTTGTTGCTCGAAGCCGTCACGGCCGCTGCGTGGCGGACCACCCGTCCGTCGCGAAACGGCCCCGCGAGTCGCTCGCTCCATGTGCGTCGCCGGTGGGGGCCGTAGGTCAGCGAGCCGAGCGGAGAGATCACGTAGGGCTTTCCCGCGCGGCGAGCCTCGACCGCCAGCCGTCGCCCGGCGGGATGTCCCCAGCCGTGAAAATGCAGCAGATCGGCATCGGCCACGAGTCCCGCCTTGTCTTTTTCGTTATCCCATGACGCCGGCCGCCGATTCCCTTCAAGACCCCCGGCCTCCGCAGTGGTCGAACCGTTGAGGGCGATGACGTCGGACTCGATGCATCTCTTGCGCAATGCGTCGCGCAACCCGTCCAGCAGCACCGCAACGGTGCCCGCCTCGGGCGCTGACGATTCGACAACGTGTAGGACGTTCCGGGCCATGATTGAAGGGAGTTTACGTCATTTGCACTCGTGCCGAAAGCGATAGCCGTACGGCCGGCGCCGCCGCGAAGCCGTTGACCACGCCCGACACCGTGGCTAGGCTGTCGCACGACGCACTTGAGCCTAAAGTTCCGAGAAGGGATCTCGATACGGCACCATTTCGAAGCAGTCGTTGAGGCTGCTGGAGTCGCTGATAAGCAGCGAACATCGCCCGGCAAGGCAGTAACGATGGCCCTCAAGGTATTGTTCATCGGCGGATACACCCGAAGCGGAAGTACATTGTTGACCCGCGTTCTGGGAAGAGGCGAGGGCATCTTTGACGTCGGAGAACTCAGAAACATCTGGAAGAAAGGGTTCGGTCGCGACGATCCGTGCGGCTGCGGAAAGGATTTTCGCGCGTGCGACTTCTGGAAGAAGGTCATCCACCGCGCCTTCGGCGGGTTCGACCACGTGGATTGGAAACGTGTGCTTTCGCTCAAACAGACCGTGGAGCGCCCGCGGCGCGCGTCATTTCTTATCAGGCCGTTCCTGCGAAACGCCGCATATCAACAGACCCTGCGCGAATACGGAAAGATGCTGGAGCGGATTCTGACCGCAGTACAGGAAGTTTCTTCATGCCGGATCGTCATCGATTCATCCAAAACGCCGGAGCACGCCACGGCGCTGGGCACCTCGCCTAAGATCGAACTGCACGTCGTTCACCTCATCCGTGACGCACGGGCGACGGCCTATTCATGGCGAAGGCACAAGGAACGTCCGGGGCCGTCCGGGCAGGTGTCGCAGATGCACCGCAACAGCTACCTCACGAGTGCCAGGCATTGGCACCGCGTGAACAAGGCGACTGCGTTGCTGCGCGACGTGGCGAGCAGCTTCACGCTCCTGCGGTACGAGGACTTCGTGCGCGAACCGCGAGAGAATCTCGCGCGGATACTCGCGAATCTCAGCGAGGGCGACTCGGTCGACGCGATCCTTTCGGACAACGTCGTTGAGTTGCGCCCGTCGCACTCGATCGGCGGCAACCCCAACAAGTTCGATTCCGGGAAGATCGAAATTCGCGTGGACAACCAATGGGAAAGCGAAATGAGCCGGTGGGGACGAGGGATCGTGACCCTGGCGACCTGGCGGATGTTGCGAAACTACGGGTACCTCGGGGCAAGCTGACCCGCCGCCACGTACCGCTGGTGCGATCCCGGCGCGCCGGGACTTCCGAGTCTGGGGACGAGATAGGAATCTCGTCCCAGCATGCATAGAGCGTCTTGCGACTCCGCGCGGAAGGACCGACTGGAAAGTCGGTCCCACATGCTGAAAAGGGGGTTCAACAGGCTGCTACAGAGCACCGAGCTTGTGTGCTCTCCTGCCCTGCGAGCGGCGCAGGTAGGCGGCCGACTCGCCGGCGATTCGATGAAAGTGCGACCGCCATGCGCCGGGCTGTTCGCCTCGCCCGGTTAGATAGCTATGCAGGAACCGCACCAGATCGGTCCGGGTGACGGCCGGGCATTCCAAGAGACTCGCGACCAAGCGTACAACCGGTCGCCATCGTCGGCGACGGGTGAGCCAGGCGGCGCGGTGAATCCCGTCAAGGTCGACCACGCAGAGTGCCACGGCAGCCGCCTGCCAGTTCCAATGACGCAGCAGAAGGTTCGACGCCTTGAAGTCGCGATGGGTCAGGCCGTTGCGCTCCAGCGTGGCTAGCAGTCCGACAATCGCCTCGATGATCTTCCGTTTCACGCCCAAGCGAGAACGCGGGTCGAGCGTCGCCATCATGTCGCGAGCGACTTGATCGAGGTCGACCACGTCGGCAAGAAACTCCGTAATGAGCCAGGCCTCGCGCCGTGGGCTGCGCCGCGTGACCAGAGCCAGCGGAAGCGCCGTGTCGATGCCGACCGCAAGTAGCCTCGCGCCTTTGCTGAAGTTTCGCGTCTCGCGCAGGCCCTGCGCCATCGCGGAGAGCTTCCGCCGGAGATTCTTGAGGCGGCTCTGCTTGGCGACCACCGTGATCGATCGATCGCAAGTCGCCAGCGTTGCGCGAAACACCTCGCTGCCGCGCGATGACTTGAGCACGGCATAACCCGGCAACGCTTGCGGCGCGGTGACGAGCTGCGCAAGAAACCCCCGCCACGCCTCCGGCTCGGGAAGATCACCGTCGCCGACCCGCGCACCGGTCCGTACGCGGGCCGACCACCCATTCGAGAGCTGGATGGATTCTAATCGGTCGGTGTCGCCGCTTGTCGTCATGCCATTCGCTCGCGCCCGTCGCGCGTATCACTCCGATCCAAGAACAGGATACGCGCTACACGCCGGCGGAGAAAACCGGTGGATGTGCCTCGGCTTCACGGCCGATGCTATACTCTTGGAGCGTGTTTATGAAGTCTTTTTCCGAACCCCGCTCGCCAGGAAGCGGTCTGACTTTCCCTCGGCAAACCGCTCCCTGACGGTCGCGGCTCGGACAGAAGAACACCGCGATAAGCGAGCGAATGAAGCAAAAACGAAAACGATGGTTGACGGCCTTCGCCTGTATGCTGGGCGCGCTAATGCTGACGGAGTGCGGCGCCCGGGTGTTCTGGAAAACGCGCGGCGTCGGTTTCTTCGCGGCACACCGGGATGTCTACCGGTCGTTCTATCCCACCGTCGACAAGCTGCTGCGAACTCCGGTCGACGGGGAAGAAGAATGTTTCGACATTCTGCTGCTCGGCGGGTCGGCCCTCCACCTCGACTACGGCAACATCGAACACGTGCTCCGCGAGCGGCTTCTACGCGAGACGCGAAAGTGTGTTCGCATTCACAACCTGGCCGCCGCCGCCCACACGACCCTGGACAGCTACTACAAGTACCGCCATTTGGCGGACCGGCACTTCGACATGGTGATCGTTTACCACGGCATCAACGAGACCCGCGCCAACAACTGTGACGCCGAGACGTTCGCGAGCGACTATTCGCACTACGCCTGGTACAAACTCATCAACGATTTCGAGCGGCGAGCGCTCGATCGATGGCTGATCGCCCCGTTTACGATCGAGTTCATTGCGGTCAAGGTAGCCGAGCGAATCGGACTGGGCCGCACACTGCCGCCCCACCGCCCCGACGCCAAATCACAAAGCTTCGGTTGCGAGATCAAAACAGCCGACTCGGTTCGAAACAATCTCTCACGCATCATCGAACTCGCAACGGCCAGGAATGAACCCCTCGTGTTGATGACATTCGCCTACTACGTGCCGCAGGATTACAGCGAATCGGCCCTGAAGAATCGGTCGCTCGACTACGCCGTCCACACGTTTCCGATCGAACTGTGGGGCAGGCCGGAATGCGTGGTGGCCGGCCTCGAGGCACACAACCAGGTTACCAAGGAGCTTGCGCGGCGCTCCGCGGGTGTGATCTTCGTGGATCAGGCGTCGATGATTCCCGGTGACCGGCGATACTTCAACGACATCTGCCACCTGACGCACGAAGGCTGCGAGGCGTTCGTGGAAAACATCCTGCCGGTGATTATTCCGTGGATGTGAGTCGCGGTTGCGTTACGGGAACTCGCCCGGCGGCGCGTCGACGATGCGTACCGACTTCATTTCGAGAGCCCGCAACGGTCGACCTGCTTCGTCGGTCGGCGTGCTCATCAGGCGATCGAGCGTCGCAAACGACTCCTCGCCCACGAGTTCGCCGAAGACCGTGTAACGCCCGTCCCAATCTTTCTGGCGCGTGTTACAGACAAAAAACTGGCAGCTTCCCGAATCGGGATCGTCATCGAGAAGGGCCATCGCTACGGTGCCCTTCTTCATCGGGTGTCCGTTGAATTCGGCCGAGATTCGTTTGCCGTCCGGACGAATCCCCGTCCCATCCCCACGCGAGCACCCACCCTGAACGAAGTACCCCGGCGCGACGCGGTGGAAGAGCCTCCCGTTGTAGAAACCGGACTCGGCCAGCTCGATGAAATTGGCGACGTGCCTCGGCGCATCCGAATAAAACAGCCGCATGACCATCATGCCCTCATCCGTGGTGATCTCCGCCCGTTTGAGCTGCCCCACGTTGATCAGAACGCTCGCCTCACCGAAGGCCCCCGCGTAAGGGTGCCAGGTGATGCGATACTGACCGGCCCCGCGAAGAACCGGAAAATGAGCCCGAAGATCGAGTGTAATGCCGACGCTCGAATGTGCCGCGATCGTCAGAATCGGCGCCTCGCCCCTCGCGCGATAGCCCGAGGGATCGTCCCATCGGCGGCCGGAGTCCGTCGCCACGACGACCCCAGAATCTCCGCTGCCACTGAAAACATGAGAGATCGGCAGGCCCGACTCGGGCGAAGGGATCGCCGGCTCGGCTCCCGGTACGGTGAGGGTGATCCGGTCGTCGCTCGCGTTGTGCAGTGAGAAGCGGACGGGGATGGGCTGCCCCATCGGCACATAGTAGGAGGTGGGCTTGAGTTCGACCAGGACGGATGGCGCGGGGAAAACACGCTGCCCGAGCCCCGTGGAAGATAACATGGCGACCGCAAGGGGCACCAGGACATGCGGTTTGTTCATCGGCTAACCAACTATACTCGCTGGGATTTGTGACCTCACGCGGGCCCCAAGCAGCGCCATTGTCTCGAAGATGTCACAGGTGTCCAGGGCCTTTGCGAAGTACCGTCCGCGCCCAACGGCGCCGCCGTTAGTTTCTACCGTTTTGCATGCCGGAAGTTGCAAGACCCGGCCCGGTTACCGGGCCTTGTGCTCTGTGCGCCGGCCGCCAGCCGGTTCCGCGTCCTCGACGTCCACTCGCGGTCACATCCCAGCATCGGTCGCGGCGCCACCCGTGCTTGATTCGCTCCGGCCATGTGGCGTCAGCCCGGGTGGTTTCTATACTGGTTCCATGGCCAGCGGACGGAAAATTCGACTGACAAAGTACGCTTCATGCGCGGGGTGAGCGGGCAAGCTCCCCGTGGGAGCCATGGCGCAGGTGCTGCGCAGCCTACCGCCGGTGACCGATCCCAATCTGCTCGTGGGGACCGACCACTTCGACGACGCCGGGGTCTATAAGCTCGACGACGACACGGCCCTCGTGATGACGCTCGACTTCTTCCCGCCCCTGGTGGACGACCCCTACACCTTCGGCCAGATCGCCGCGACCAACAGCCTGTCGGATGTTTACGCCATGGGCGGGCGACCGATCAGCGCGCTCAACATCGTGGGCTTCCCCGACGACAAGCTGCCGATCGAGATTCTGGGTGAGATTCTTCGCGGCGGCGGCGAGCGAGTGATCGCGGCCGGTGCGGTGACGGCCGGCGGACACAGTGTGCGCGACGCCGAAATCAAATACGGGCTGTCGGTGACGGGCATCGTTCATCCTGATCGGGTGCTCACGAATGGCGGCGCCAAGGTGGGCGACGTGCTCGTGCTCACCAAGCCGATCGGCAGCGGCATACTGACCTCGGCCGCCAAGGCGGGAAAGATAACCGAAGACGACCTCGCCGAGGCGATCGATGTGATGACCGACCTCAACGCCGGCGCGTGCGAAGCCATGCTCGAAATCGGCGTCGGCGGCGTCACGGACATCACGGGGTTCGGCCTCATCGGTCACGCGCACGAGATGGCCGAGGCGAGCGGCGTAACGATCGAACTCGACGCGACAAGCGTGCCGCTACTCACAGACACACTCGCGCTGGCGAAAAAGAAGATGCTCACGCGAGCATACGTCGCCACCCTTGAGCACCTCGGCGATCGGTTCAACCCCGGCAACGTCGACGACATGTTGGTCAAGGTGCTGGCCGACGCCCAAACATCGGGCGGGCTGTTGATCTCGGTCCCCCCCGACCGCGCCGACGCCCTAATCGCCGCCTGCAAAAAACACAACACCCGAGCCGCCGCCATCGTAGGTCGCGCCAAGCCGCAGTCCGCCCACACCGTCACGCTCGCCTAAAGACCGGGGTTTCCCGGATGGACACGCCGGGATGGGTGGCCCATCTCGTCCCGAGCTGGGGGAGACGATGATCCGCAGTTCGAGGCCAGACCGGATCCAATCATCCAACATCTAGGTTGGTATACCCTTCCGATTGGGACTCCCTAGCCACTCAGCGATTCGCTCCAAGAAAGCCCATACGTCGCCTCTTTGTGGTGCGAGGTAGGTCGAATTACTCGGATCTTCGCCCATCTTTTCAAATATGGAAATCAACCAGCCCGGACCGTGACCTGGTGCTTTGAGATGTTGCAGC
>JADFRH010000029.1 GCA_022561415.1 Planctomycetota bacterium | reverse complement strand
CGCGAGGTGATCGGGTCGCTGAAGATCGCGTTCGGCGACCGCGAGATCGACTATTCGACGCCTTGGCCGCGGCACAAGTACGCCGACCTGTTCGCCGAGCACGTCGGTTTCGATCTGGAATCCATCGGTCAGGTACGGGATCGAGCCCGCGAGTTGCGCGCGCAGAAGGCGATTACGATTGACGAATCGAGGATGGACGACCCGGTCGTCGTCAACGCGCTTTTTGAGCACTACGTCGAATCGAAGCTGATCAACCCCTGCTTCGTGCTCGACTACCCCGCCCCGCTCTGCCCGCTGACCAAACGCCACCCGGACAACCCCAACGTCGCGCTGCGCTTCGAGGCCTTCATCAACGGCATGGAGCTCGGCAACGCCTACACCGAGCTGAACGACCCGGCCGTGCAGCGCGACACCCTGGCCGGCGGCGCGCTGAAAGGCGAGGACGACGAGACCATGGCGGTCATGGACGAGGACTTCGTCGAGGCGCTGGAGTACGGCATGCCCCCCGCCGGCGGCCTGGGGATCGGCATCGACCGGTTGGTCATGCTCCTGACCGGCAGCACGAGCATTCGCGAGGTGATTCTGTTCCCGCTTCAGCGGCCGGAAGTCTCAGCCTCGCCCGGCGACACACTAGAATTCTCGGAGGAGGCAAACGGAGACCTGACTCGACCAGGGTCCGAGAACGCGTCAGAGCCATAAGACTTCTTGAGCCTCTGGCAACCGTCGCGCAGGCGTGCCTCCGACATTCAAAACATCGATTCCCCGTTCCATCGGATACAATGGTGGAAGTGAGGTGCCAAATGACTTACCAGGGCAAAGTGGTCAACGGCGTCGTCGTGCTCGAGAACGGCGCGAAGCTTCCGGATGGTACCGCGGTGCGCGTGGAGCCCGTCCTGTCCGCGTCGGAGGAAGAGGCCGCGGCGGAGGCCCTGTCGAAAAAACTGCTCGACCTGGCCGGCAGCGCCGGGCCCGGTTTGCCGAGCGATCTGGCGCGAAACCACGACCATTACCTGCACGGCGGTCCCAAACATTGAACGAGTGCTTCGCCGACAGCTTCTATTACATCGCGTTGCTGAATCCTGCCGATGGAGCCCACCAGCGGGCGCGGGAGCTGACCGCCGGTGTCGTGGCTCGGCAGGTCACAACGGCGTGGATTCTCGTCGAGGTCGCCAACGCGTTCCGCATCGCGGCAAGACGACGCTCCTTTGTGCGACTGTCCAAAGTCCTGCGCGGCGACGATCGTGTGACCATCGTGCCGCCCGACGACGCGCTTTTTCATCGTGGCGTCGAGCTCTACGAACAACGCCCGGACAAGGACTGGTCGTTGACCGACTGCATCTCCTTTGTCGTCATGGAAGAGCGCGGCATCCGCGACGCGCTGACGGGCGATCATCACTTCGAACAGGCCGGATTCGCGGCCTTGCTCAAATAGGACGATCACGCGACCGACAGCCGGGTCGAAAGGCAATCCCGCCGGTCCGCGGCGCCGACTACATCGAGACCCTTGAGCGCGGCAATCATGAAACGAACGAAGCTGCTTCGGCACCTTTCCGCGAACGGCTGCAACTTGATACGCGAGGGACGCCGGCATTCGATCTATGCCAACTCGGCCAATGATCAAACCGCCCCCGTGCCCAGGCACAACGAGATCGACTCGATGCTCGTACGCCAGATCTGCAAGGAACTTGGAATTGACGCTCCGGCCGAGCGTTAGCAGTCCGCCGCGAAAATGAATTGTGTGCCCGAAATCGCCGCGGGTACCGCGAGAATACAGCCGGGGGCGGCTGTGCTACACTTTTGCGGCGAAGCGTTAGGAAGGCAACGGGATGGATTCTACATCGCTGTCCGCGCCGCGCTTTTTCAGGGCCAGTTCACGCCGCGCTTCCATCAATTCCGACAGTGCGTCGATGACGTTCTCTCGAGCTTCGTCCTTCGTGCGGCCCTGCGAGAACGCACCAGGCACCTCGGGAATCGTAGTCAGCCACCAGCCGTCGGCGCCTTGCTCGTAGATGATCGTCAGTTCCCGTGGCATCTCACACATTATACCCATCGGCATCGCCGGTTGCCTAACCAAATTCGCGCAGGAAACGGCGTTTGCCGGGCAACAAGTCGCCGACGATCATTCCACGTTCGCAAGGCGACAAGCCCGACCCCTTCGACGGGCCCACGATTGTCGCCTTTCGCGAGCCGGCGCGCGATTCCAGCAGCGAATCGGGCCGGGCGCCGACGAACGGCCCCGGATCGAGTATCGTGTCGCGACGCGGACCGCGGGCGCGAGCGGCCGGGTGACGGGAATCGTTCGCACCTTCCCGAAAAGCGATTGAACCTCGGGGCGGCCCGGCGCGCTGCATAAGTGAGCGTGGTCGCGGTCGCGCACCTCGCGCGTCGGCCAGCGAGACTGAAAAGGATTTCAGCCTTTGTACAAGCTCTTTCTCACGCTTCGCTATCTTCGCAGCGGAGTGATCGCCTACTTTGCGATCGCCGCCGTCGCGCTCTGCACCTTTCTGATCATCGTCGTCATGTCGGTCATGGGCGGGTTTCTGGACAAACTCAAGTTCAAGGCCCGCGGGCTGCTCGGCGACATCGTGGTCGACAACGCGATGTACCAGGGCTTCCCGCTCTACGACGATTTCATCGCCGAGATCAAGGCCTGGCCCGAGGTCATCGACGCCACGCCCGTCGTCTACTCCTACGGCCTGCTGCGCTTCCCGCAGACCGAGCAGACCGCGCTGGTGCGCGTCGTCGGCATCCGGCTCGAGGCCACCTACCGGGTCAACGCGTTCGAGGAGAGTCTCTTCTACCAGAAGTACTACCCGGGGACGACGCACCTGGGTGAGCAGCGCCAGCCGCGGCTCGGGACCGCCGACCCCATGCCCGTCTACGATTCCGATGGCCGGCATGAGGGCGACATCTTACGGCCCGTGCTGTTCCAGCCCTTCCGCGACGCCTTGGCTCAATTTTGCGAGGCGTGGCGCAACGCGCACAACGGCGAGGAGTTCGCCGGACCCGACGACGCCACCGAGACGCTTCTCGACGATTTTCTGCGCGAGCAGGGCCTGCCGCCGATCCCCGGCGTGTTCGAGCTCAACCCCGAAACCGGCGAAGCCGACGAGACCGGCAACGCCTATCCCGGCTTGATCATCGGCCGCGAGATCGTCGCCAAGCGCGACAAGGACGGGCGTTACAAGAGGCACTTCTTCTATCCGCGCGGCTGCGAGGTGCTGCTGGCCCTGCTTACCAGCCAGTTCGACACGACGGCCATTAAGCAGCCCTTTCGCTACGCAGACGACTCACGCACCGGAATTCACGAGATCGACTCACAGCACGTCTACTGCGACTTCGATTTGCTGCAAAAACTGATCTACATGGACGAAGCCGAGCGCGCCGAAGGCGGCGGCACGGCACCGGCGCGTTGCTCGCAGATCCAGGTCAAGATCGCCGACGGCGTCGACGCCGGGGAGCTCAGCGACCGGCTGCAAGAGCTGTACCAATCCTATGTGCAGGACGCGCGGCTGGACGACTTCGAACGCAACCTTGTCGACCGCATCGAGGCCATGACCTGGGAAGAATCGCAGATGCACATCATCGCCCCGGTCGAGAAGGAGCGCATCCTGGTCACGATCCTTTTCGGCACCATTTCGCTCGTGGCCACGGTGCTGACGCTCTGCATTCTCTACATGATCGTCATGCAGAAGACGCGCGACATCGGCATCATCAAGAGCATCGGCGGATCGTCCGCCGGCGTCTCGCTGATCTTCGTCAGCTACGGCGCGGCCATCGGCATCGTCGGCAGCGTCCTGGGGCTCGTCGGCGGGTTCTACTTCGTCAAGTACATCAACGAGTTCCAGCAAGCCCTGATCTGGATCCACCCCGCGCTGCAAGTCTGGGACCGGTCGGTCTACTCGTTCGATGAAATCCCCAACACCGCCCGAACGGTCGACCTCATCCGCGTCGGCACGGTCGCGGTCGTCACCTCCATCGTCGGCGCTTTCGCCGCGGCGCGGCGGGCCGGCACGATGCACCCCGTGGAGGCCCTCCGCTATGGCTAGCCCGCTGCTCGTCGCGCAGGCCCTTCACAAAGCCTACCGGATGGGCTCCGACCGGCTGCAAGTCCTGCGCGGCTGCAGCTTACGGCTCGAGGCCGGCGAATTCGTCGCCGTGATGGGCAAGTCCGGCAGCGGCAAGAGCACGCTGTTGCACCTGCTCGGAGCGCTGGACGTGCCGGACAGCGGGCAGGTCGCATTCGACGGGGAGACGATCGTCCAAGCCGAACCGAAACGCGGAACGCCAGGCGCATCGTTGCTTCGCGTTCTGGCCTGGGCGACATGGATCATCGTGCTGCCCGGGATCCTGCTCAGCAGCCTCCTGTTTCTCGTCCTGCCGCTAGTCTTGGGGAGCTTCGTGCTGGCGGGCGCCCTGTTTCTCATCTGTGTGATCAGCGGCGTGCAAATGTTCATCACCAACCTGAACGAGCGTGAGCGTGTTCAAATGCGCCGCCGCCAAGTCGGGTTCGTGTTTCAGTTCTATCACCTGCTGCCGGAGCTGAACGTTTTGGAAAACGTGCTGATCACGCGCCAGGTCGGGTGCTCGCTGCTGGAGTGGCTCTCTCGCCGCACCGAAGCCCGGCGTGAGGCGATCGACGTCCTCACACGCGTCGGCCTCGCCCAGCGCCTGAAACACCGCCCGAGCGAGTTGTCCGGCGGCGAACAGCAGCGCGTCGCCATCGCACGGGCCCTGATCCACAAACCGCGCATCCTGTTCGCGGACGAACCCACCGGCAACCTCGACGCCGAGGCGGGCGCGAAACTGATGGCATTGTTCGCAGAGCTGCACCGCGAAGGCCAGACGATCGTCATGGTCACTCACGACCCCGGCATCGCGCAGCACGCGGACCGCACGCTGCTCTTGCATGATGGAGCGCTGCGCGCGGAATGACAAACCGCAACGCATCCCTCGAATGGTAGTGAGACGAACCGCTAGACAAATCGCACGCATCACAGGACACTAAACGCAACCGAGTCCCGAGCGCGGGGTCGCGCTCCGTGGGCAACGTCGCCGTGAACTCCTGCAATGGCCGATCTGTCCAAACATCCCGGCAAGGACTTCAACATCATCGGCACCAGCCGGGCGATGCGCCGCGTAATCGACCTCTGCAAGCGCGTCGCGCCGACCCGGGCCACGGTCCTGCTCACCGGCGAAACGGGCACCGGCAAGGAGCTCGTGGCGAACTACATTCACCGGCTCAGCCCGCGCCGCGACCAGCCCATGCAGGCTTTCCATTGCGGCGCCTGCCCCGACACGCTCTTGGAAAGCGAACTCTTCGGGCACGAGCGCGGGGCCTTCACCGGGGCGATCAAATCGCGCTCCGGCGTGTTCGAGCGCTGCCACCGCGGGACGCTCCTCTTGGACGAGGTCGCCGACATCCCCGCCGTGGCACAAGCGAAGCTCCTGCGCATTTTGCAGGATCGCACGTTCTCACGGCTCGGCGGCACGGCGACCTACGAGGTGGATGCCCGCATCATCGCGACCACCCACCGAGACTTGCTCAAAATGGCCCAGCGCGGCCAGTTTCGCGAAGACCTGTTCTACCGGCTGAACGTGTTTCCGATCCACGTGCCGGCCCTGCGCGAGCGGCGAGAGGACATTGCCCCCCTCGCGACCTACCTGCTCGAGGCCATCGCTCGTCGAAATCGCAGTCGCCAGAGCGGCTTGTCAGACGAAGCCCTGGCCCTCTTGATCAGCTACGACTGGCCCGGCAACGTGCGCGAGCTTCAGTCCGTGATCGAGCGCGCCCTATTGCTGTCGCAGGGCGAGCGGATCGATATCGGCGTTCTGCCGACCGAGGTCGTGGGCGGGTTCGTCCCACCCGAGGACGGCGAGAGCGTCACGTCGCTGGCTTTCTGCCAGCGGCTCATGCTGGCCCGCGCGTTGCACGAAAACCATTGGAATTTTCAGGACGCGGCCCGGCAACTCGGGATTTCGGTCCACGTTTTGCGCCAGATGTCCGCGAAGCTTCGCATTCCCCGCCCCACCGATCGACGTGCTCCTCGTCCCGTGTCGGACACTTCAAAACCTGCCCGGGAAACGCCGCATGACTTCGCCCAGCCGACCCGGACCGCAAGTTCGAGCTCGAGCGCCCGCAACGACTCGACCGACGCTGCCGCGGCCAAGGCCGGCACCGCCCAATCGACGCGCTCCAAATAGCTTCGCAAGATTCCCCGACGCTACCGCCAACTCAGCTCGGCGAACGCTGGCGTGAGGATGGGGACGCCCGAACGGGAGACATGGAATGGACCGCGCCTTTGCGAACCAGGAAGATCTCCACGCGCCGATTGCGGGCACGGTCGCCGCCGATCGGGCGGGCCGAGCCGAAGCCCATCACTCCCATCCGTGATTCCGGCAGACCGGCTGCGACCAAGACGTTCTTGACTGCGATGGCGCGATGCACCGAAAGGTGCCAATTGGTCGCGTGCCGCGCGAGCGTCTCGGGATTCGTGATCGCCGTGTCGTCGGTGTGCCCCACGATAATCAATTCGAGCCCGCGCGCTTCGGGAAGCACGGGTATGCTCGCCAACTCGCCGAGTGCCGCATGCGCGTCGGCACGAACCGCATCGCTGCCTGCTAAGAACAGCCGATCATTGGCGAAGCTCACCGCCCCCTGCCCCCGGTCGTACCAGACCCGCCCGCCGTACTTTTCCGCAAAGGCCGCCAACGCCCGGTCCACGTTCGCCGGCAGCGGCGAGGCCGGGACGCGCGGGCGCGTCGGAACTTTCTCCGCACGGGCTTCGACCGCCGCGACGAGTTTCGCCTGACGATCGGTCAGTTGTTTGATGCGCTCGTTGAGCGCTTGGTTCTCGGCCTTGGTGGTTTCCCAGGTGCGTTTTTGAGCCCGCATGCGCTGCTCGAATGCGGCGGTCCGCGCGCGTTCGTCGCGGGTGGCATTCTGCGCGTCAGCCAGCCGCCCTTCGGCCTGCGTCAGCCGATACTCAAGCTCTCGCTGCTGGTTCGGCACAGCGCATCCGCCGAACCACAGAGCCGACGACAAAGCAATGATGCGGTTGAAATGGCGCATCGCCGCCCTCCTTGGACGATTCTCAGCCGACGAAACAGCGGCTCGATTCGGATTGCCGAAGCGATCTTACCGGCGACGCGTAGCGAGGGCCTTTCCGAGGAACCAGCCGACCAGCAGGGATACGAGGACGACTCCGGCCGCCCCGGGGAGGAAGACGATCAGAAACCGGTCGCTCAAATACGCGGCGTAGTCGGGCAGATACCCTTGCAAGACGCTGGCCGCCACGGCCCCGGACAGACCGAGCAGGATCAGCGAGCCGACCAGCAGCCCGGAGAACACACCCTCGCTCGGGTCGCCGGCGGCCACGGAGACCGGCAGGACGATGGCACCCGCTTCCGCGCTCTCGAGCGCCGCGTCGGCCTCTTCCTCCGCGTCGGGTTTGGTCGCGGCGGCTTCGACGGGCGGTTCGGCATCGACGGACTCGGTGGCATCGTCTTCGCCGGGGTAGATCTCGTCAAGCAGCTCGGCCCCCAACGACGTATCGTCGGCTTCGCGGGTCAGGTCGAGCAGGCCCGACCCGCTGCCGCTGCCTTCCAGGGAGATCTGGTCGGCGGTGGCGCCGGTCGTGATCTGCGTCTTCGCCATCGGATCGGCGTCGATTTCCAACTCATCGTCGTCGAACACGCCTATGCCGCTGGCTGTTATTACCGTGTCTTCCTTCTCTTTCTCGTCGGACTCGTCATCGACGGCCTCGAGGCCGATAACGCTGGTCCCGCCGCCCGAATCGGCGAGCGAGGGCAGCTCGTCCTCTTCGTCGGCCTTTTCGAGCACGATCTCGCCGGTGCCGCTCTTGTCGGATGCCCCGCCGCCGGCGAGCTTGTCTACGTCCTCGCCTTTGTAGAAGACCTTTCCGGCGTCACGAAACTCGCGCAGGGTGCCGTCTCGCACCAAATCCCGGATGGCATTGACGTTCTTGTTGAGAATGTCTCGCACTTCGTCCAGCGAATAGAACGGCTTGCCCATTGATCACTCCTGCTCAAAGTACGGCCCGGCGATCAGCCTCCCGGCCGATCGGGGTCGCTCGCGTTCGTCCGGCCGTCACCCTGCTGGTCGTCGTCGGCCGCCGCGTCGGGCTCGGCCTGAGTCCGCTGTAGAGCAACGAGTTCCTGAACCATGCGAAAACTAGGTGAGGCGCTGTTGAAGTCCTGCAAGTATCGATCGTAAATCCATGTCCTGGCAGCAATTAGACGCATCTTGCGCGTCCCGCCCGAGTTTTCGATTTCGTACGCCCAAATCGTCCCCTGGTCGATGTCCAGCATGAACAGACCGTAGCGGTTGTGGTCGAGCTGGCCGGTGAAGGCGTAAACACCGCGGGCACCGGCCAAAGGCTGCCCCTGTCCGAACGCGGCCGGGATGAGGTTCGTGGAGGGGCGCGACCAAAGCGCCGTGGCGATGACCGCGAGCAGCACGGCGATGATCCAATGCACGGTTTGCGCGTTGGGTTTGGGCAAATCAGGCCGCACGTCGGTCTCGTTCGCGCTGGACACTCAAACAACATCCCGCGAGCCACACTTGGCTCACCATGAGATCGTATTCCGCAACGGCGCCGATCGCAAGGGGTATCTCCCCGCGGTTCCCGGGGCGGGAGTCCGCTCCGACGACGTGCGGATTTTGGTAGTGGCGTCCCGGCCGGCCGAACCGTATAATCCGCCCCGTCGTAGAATGTTAATGTTGTGGTGACGATGGATGTGCATCTTGGCGGAACCAGCCGAGAGTCACGGTCGTTTTGCGCGGAGGGCGCCTCGACCTGAGACCATACGGCGAGGGAGCATTCGCGAGTAGCGAGTGCAAGGGTTCGCTCTTTTAGAGGATCGCCGACTGATCATCCGTAATCAATAATCTTTCGATCCTCGTAGTTTCGTACGAGCCCCGACCCTGACGCTTCCAGCCTTCCAGCCGTCGAAAAGTCGGCCTATGCCATCGGCCGGTCGTGGAATGTTCACACGCCCAGCCCCTGCCATCCATCGCCGCCACCCGGCGTGGGCATCCAGTTGGATCGCCCTTTCCACAGCGAACTAATGCAAAAACACTGGATGAAAAAATGGGACCGCAAACCTTTCTGCTCGCCGCGATTGTCGAGAGCGCGGGCTCGCTGGTGCTGTTCCTGTTTGTGGCAGCCGCTGTGGGCGGTGTTGCCGCGATGGGGTGGGAGCGCTCTCGGGCCCGGGCCACTCAGGCCAGCCGCCAAGCCGAGGCCGATCGACTGCTTTCGGACGCGAAACGGAAATCCGAGGAGCTTCTGAAGGCCGCCGACGTCGACGTACAAAAAAAGCATCTCGAAGTGAAGGAACGATTCGAGCGCGAGACCGCCGAGACGCGGGACGAGATCAAGGCCTCCGAGCGCCGCATCGCAAAACGCGAGGACGTGCTCGACAAAAAGCTGGACGTCCTCTCCACCAAAGAGCGCAAGATCGAATCCAGCGAGCAGTCCGTGGCGGCTCGGGAGAAGGCCGTCGCGGAAAAAACGGACCAGGTCGAACAGCTCTACGCGGATCAGCGGGCCGAGTTGCTGCGCGTCTCCCAGCTCACCCGCGATGACGCCAAAGCCTTGTGCCTCAAACGCATCGAGCAGGAGGTCGAGCACGAAGCCGGCCAGATGGTCGAGAAAATCCTCACCACCGCCAAGGAAAACGCCCGCGAGAAGGCCCGCAACATCACCATCGAGGCCATCCAGCGCTACGCCGCCGAGCACACCTGTGAAACCGTCATCGCCACCGTGGACGTGCCCGCCGACGAAATGAAGGGCCGCATCATCGGGCGCGAGGGGCGCAATATCCGCGCGTTCGAGAAGACGACCGGCGTCACGCTGATCGTCGATGACACGCCCGGCATCGTGCAGATCTCGTGCTTCGATCCGGTGCGCAAGGAAATCGCGCGGCGCTCGCTCGACAAGCTCGTGCGCGACGGGCGCATCCACCCCACGCGGATCGAGGAAGTCGTCGCCGAGTCCGAAAAGGAAATCGAGGAGCAGATCAGCGAGTTCGGACGCCAGGCGGCGCTCGAAGCCAAGGTGAACGGCGTTCACAAGAAGGCGCTCGATCTCATGGGCCGCCTCCAATTCCGCACCAGCTACGGGCAGAATGTCCTGCGCCATAGCGTGGAAGTCGCCTATCTCTGCCAGATCATCGCCGATGAACTCGGCATGAGTTCCGATTTCTGCGAGATTATAGAAATTGCTGCACCCATGCATGACATAGGCAAGATTGGGATTCCTGATAAAATATTACTTAAGCCCGGCCCTTTGAATGCCGATGAAATGGATATAATGAAAACCCATACGAGCATAGGGCACGAGATCCTTAAAGACAGTCCGTCACCCTATTTAAAGATGGGCGCGATTATTGCACTGAATCACCATGAAAGATTTAATGGCGAAGGCTATCCAACGGGTCTTCATGGCGAGGATATACCGATGGAGGCGCGAATCGTCACTACTGCTGACATTTTTGATGCACTGACCAGCACCCGGCCTTACAAGCAGTCCTGGACAGTGGAGGCGACACTTGAAGAAATCAGCCGGCAGAAAACCAGACAACTGGATCCAAATTGTGTTGATGCCCTGTTTAACACGCTTGATGAGATTATTGCCTGTCAGGAACACGCTGTGGAAATGGCTAACACAAAAAACAGTTAACAACAAAAAGGAAAGCACCACCTGTTCCAGAAAGTAATATGGCCCCATTTATAAAAAAGATTCACGGAAAGGTGCTGGATCACCTGGATACCGAGCATGAGCAAGCCAACGTCAGAATTATTATCGGCCTGATCTGGCTCTCTTATATATTATTTATCAATACCGACCAACCTTTTGAAAGCAAAATAATATTTATTTCCGCGCTTTATGTAGTCGTTGGTTTCTTCGTTCTTTTATGGATTTATTTAGATACGGGCAGGAATGTCATTCGACGCTTGACAGGTTTAACCCTGGATATGTCTGCCTGTACTTACGCTATGCTTGCTACCGGTGAGACTGGCGCACCACTTTTCGGCGTTTATTTATTTGTTACATTTGGAAATGGTTTCAGATACGGTAACAAGTATCTTTTTGTCAGTGCGTTATGCAGTGTTATCGGATTTCTGATTGTATTAGGCAACAATGAATACTGGCAGGGACAAAAGATACTTGGTTATGGATTATTATTGACCCTGATAGTCCTCTCTGGATATGTTTCATTGCTCATTTCCAGACTTCACAATGCCATGGACTCTGCCAAGGCTGCAAACCTTGCCAAAAGTCAGTTTCTTGCCAACATGAGTCATGAGATACGCACACCGTTAAATGGTGTCATTGGCATGAGTGATTTGCTCACTGCAACGAAACTGGATACAGAACAACGTGATTTTGTATCTACCATTCAGGCCTCTGCTAAAACACTGCTTTCACTGATTGAAAATATACTCGATATATCAAAAATTGAAGCCGGTAAAACTACAATAGAGGCACGGGATTTCGATCTATATGCAACAGTGCAATCGACTGTAAGAATGATGGCCCCATTAGCAGAGAAGAAAGGACTGAATTGCAATCTGCATATTACACCTGATACGCCATATAATCTGGTAGGTGATGAACAACATCTACGCCAGGTGCTGATCAACCTCATCAGTAATGCCAGTAAATTTACCGAGCAGGGCGGTATTGAAGTCAATATTTCAACTGTTAATATTGAGCATCAGTATGCACATCTACGGTTTGAAGTCATAGATACCGGTATTGGCATACGTGAAGAAGTACAGGAACAGATTTTCGACAAATTTACCCAGGCTGATCAGTCAATCAGTCAGATCTATGGCGGCACCGGTCTGGGTACATCTATCGCCCGTAATCTGGTAGAACTGATGGGTGGGAAAATGGGTGTAGTCAGTCAGGCTGATGAAGGCAGTACTTTCTGGTTTGAACTGACATTTATGCGGCAACAGGAAAGCACCGAAACATATCGACCCAACTGGTTATCCCATAAACCCCGCATCCTGATCCTTTCCGGATCCAGGGATGAATCACTTGAACAACATCTGTCAACCTGGGGACTGGATTGGCAATATGCCGCGACCAGTACTGATGTAAAAAAAATACTCATTACGGCGGTTAAAACCCATGCCCCCTATAGCATAGTGCTGGTTGATGATGGAAGTCTGGAAATAGATGCTGCCTCGTTTGCAGAGCAGATATCGGACAATATTCATATCAAGCACACCAATCTCGTTCTTATAGGAAATGATTCTTCTTATAATCATGCGCGCCTGCTTGCTGCAGGATATTTTTGCGTACTAAACAAACCGCTGGAAAAAAGATTACTCTTTAATATATTACACGCAACTACTCTTGAGACGGATGATTATGATAATGTCACTGCTCTTGTTGACCTGCAGTCCGACTCAGCAACAAATTCGCATCTGAATATTCTTGTCGGCGAGGACAATCCAACCAACCAGAAAGTTATCCGGAAGATACTTGAGTATTCCGGGCATACTGTCGACATCGTGGATAATGGAGAGAAGGTGCTGGATTGTATCGACAAGAAAGATTATGACATCGTCATCATGGATATGTATATGCCGGTAATGGGAGGAATTGAAACAGTAAAGATTTATCGGTTCATGAAAACCGGCCGTGACAGAATTCCAATCATTATGCTAACCGCTAATGCTACGACCGATGCCATCAAGCAATCCAAACAAGCAGGTGTTGATGCTTTCTTGACAAAGCCGGTTGAAACAAAAAAACTACTGGATACAATCTATTCGTTGATAGACAAAAACAACCCGCATGCCGGGCAGGCCATCGCCAACAAATTCAATTTAAAACTGGTG
>JADFRH010000028.1 GCA_022561415.1 Planctomycetota bacterium | reverse complement strand
CGATCAGCTCGACGACTTGCGACCGATCTTCGGCGCAAGCTGTTTCGAGTGACGGGCATGAGAGGATCGTGGATCGATCCGAATCTTCGGGCGTCGGGTATCACCGGCGCCAAGCGAGAGGCCTGGCTGGCCGACCAGTATCGGCACCCCCATGAATCGAAACACACGCAGGGCGAGGTGCTGAAGTGGCTTGGCCGCAACGGGCTCGATTTCGTCCGCGCCGTTCCTTCGATTTCGCAACCGTACGATGACGCCGCCAATGGCGCATTGTTTTCATCCGAGCACGCGGATGGAAGCGCCCCCGGCGGATCGGCCTGGGATCGCGGCGTCTCGCAGTTCAAGCAGGTGTTCAGCGGAAGCCGCGAGGGCGGGTTCTTCGTGATGATCGGCAGGAAACCCGACCGCCCATCAACCTCAGCGGCGAGTTAGAGAACAACCATGGCCATTGCGGAAATCAATTGGAATCCGACCACTCGGGATCTCAGACAGTTCGGCATGATATGGCTGCCGGCATTCCTGGTGCTGGTCGGTGTGATAGCGTTCTACTACGGGGAATCGATGAGCGCCGCAGTGGCGCCGGCGGCGCTCGCACTCACGGCCGCTGTGACCGGCTATCTTCGGCCGTGTGCCATTCGTCCCGTGTTCGTAGGGCTGATGGGCCTAACCTTTCCGATCGGGTGGGTCGTTTCGCACGCGATATTTCTCTTCGTCTTCTACTTCGTGGTGACGCCTATCGGGTTGCTGATGCGCCTGGCCGGTCGCGACGCGCTGGAGCGCAAACTCGATCGCACCGCGAGCACGTATTGGCAGCCGTATCAACAAGAGACCAGCCGCGCACGCTACGTGCGGCAGTTCTAGTTTGGAGAATCGCACTATGTCCGACCTGCCCAAGACAAGCCCGACGGTACCGGCCGATGACTTCGCCAACGAGGTAAACGCGGCGCCGGAGGGAATCTTCCGCGAGTACGTGGCGTTTCTGCGGCACAACAAGAAATGGTGGCTCACACCGATCCTGCTCGCGCTGGTAGTCGCCGGAGCGGCCGTCATAACATCAGGGTCGGCCGCGGCGCCGTTCATCTACGCGCTGTTCTAGGGTCTGTGCCGAGAGCGCGGTGAAGTTTCCGGTTCGCAGCTAGCTGGTCGCCTTGGGGGCCGGCAGCACGTGCGCGCGGAAGTATGCGCCGACGGCTTCGCCAACGAGTTTCGCGCCGGCATCGTTGTAGTGGACCAGATCGTAGTAATAGTCCGTCGAGTGCGGCACGATCCCCGCTAGATCGAGGCATGGCACATTTCGTTGCGCACAAATATCGAGCAGGACGTCGTTGAATCGGTCGAGCAGCCGTGCGTATCCGTCGCCGGTGAGGTGGACCTTCTGTTTCTTCATCCACGAGGAGCGGGCTCGCACGTTGGCCCATTGAGGCGAATCTTCGATCAGCAGCGGCTGCGTGAGAAAGACCGGCGTCGCGCCGAAGGAACGGACCACCTCGATCAGACTCACCACGTTTCGGCGAAAGAGTGGAAGCGATGTCAGAATCCCATCGTCGCCGAGAGCCGGTCGGTACTCGTCGCCGGTGGCCGGTTCCGTCGGAAGCGCAATCGAGAAGTCTTTCGAGCGAACGGTGCTGCCGTCGAAATGCACCTGCTTGGCGAGGTGCAGGCGATAGGCCAGGCGTGAATGGTCGAGCAGCCAGTTTAGGCCGGCGCTGCGGGCCTGGCCGAGAAGCGACTCGGACATCGACTCGTCCCAGCGCCACTGCGGCCTCAACGAAACGCTGAGGTCGTTGACGCCGACGAGGAACAGGACATAGTCCGGGCGGATCTGGGCGATCGGTCCGTCCACCATAGCGACATGCCCGATCGTCGAGTGCCCGGCCTGTCCCGCGTTGCCGACCCAGACGTTGTGGCCCGTGCTTCGCAACTCCTTTTCGAGCACGGCCGGCCAGGTGCGCGAATCGTCGAGGAAGAAGCACTGCGTTGTGCTGCCGCCAATCGCGACGATTGTCGTCGCCTCGTCCCAGGCGGGGCCGACCGGAGGCGTCGAGCCGCGCATGCCCCATCTGTTGGTCGTGAAACGAACCGGCGTGGCCACGCCGTGCAGGTCGGGCTCGAGCACCGTATCGAGATTCATGTGAAGATTGAGCGAGGCCGAGAACGCCGGCGCGGGCGTAAGAACCCGAAGTGTCGCCTCGATCAGCGCAACCGTGAAGATTAGCGCGGCGCAGCACGTGACGACGCGGAATGTAAGCCGTTTGGAAAGCGGGCGTCGATGCCATGCGGGTGATAGCGATGTAGTCGGCGTGCCAACCGACGTGATATTCGAACATGACATTGACACGGCGCGTGCGTTCCTATGAGCGTCGCCTAGATGCGCGTCGGCGCCTGTCTCTTGGCCCAAACCGGCGGCTTCGTCCCGTAATATCGGCACGCGGTGCGGTTTGGTGAACTAACCGGGAAAGTCGGCTGATGCCAACCGTGTCGCAACGCTTACGGCAACGGATTAGAGCAAGTCGAGTCGCAGGCGCCCGGCGCCGTGGGTTCGAACGGATACGGCAGGCCCACGAAGCCGGCTAGGCTTGCGAGCACGTCCGAGACGTTGATCAACAGATCAGGACAACGCGGCTCGAGATCGGCACGAGCCTTGATGATCGCCCCCGCGACACCACTAAACCGCGCCAGGATGCCCAAGGCGTCGTCGATGTTCACGCTTCCCTCCGGCGGAGCCGGGGGTGTTGCAGAGAGGTCTCGTACCGTGTCGCCCCACCGGGCCGCCGTTAGTTCGAGCGGTGGAGAGTAGCTTCCTTCGGCCAGAAGGTCCGGGCACGTCGCGCCAATGACCTGGACACGATAGGAGCCGCCCGGCACAATGCCTTCGTGAAACACATGCACCGTCGGGAACTGGTCCCACTCTTGAAACACCGGCTCGCCGCATTGAAGACGCGACGCGTTGAAGTTCGGAAACCCGGGGAAAGGCGCCACGGATGCCCCCCTTTCGCTGACCAACGTCGGCGCGGTGACCCAGAGTGACTGCCCGTTCCACAGATCGTACGGCGCGGGAAGGTCCATAAAGGTTACGCGAATGGCCTGCAATCGTCCCGGCTCACCGGCCGTGAAAGAGAGCATGCGATTCTTCGTGCTAACGTCCGTGCCGATCATCTCGGCCACGGGCGCCAAGGACGGCTCGCACACACAGGTTTCCGTCACGACGAACAGTCCTTCCTCCGTGTCCGACAACAGAATCCGATCGGAGCCGAGCAGAGGGTACACGCCCCAGTTGCCAGTGCCGGTACTCGAAGTGTCAAAGCTGCCGACCAACTGAAGCAGACCGGTAATCGGGTCGATGTCGAAAACCTGCATCCCCTGCGCATACCAGGAATTGTAAAGACGATTGCCGACGAACATCTGATTGTGAACGCTGAATGTGTTCGGTAGAGCAAGGCTATCGGTAAGCGTGAGCGTGAGCGAGCCGCCGACATCGGTGATGCGATAGACGTGGATGCCACCGCCGCCCCGCTCTTCTCCCGTGACGACGAACTGTCCGTCGTCGGTGGGCCACATGGAATGGGTGTTGTTGCCGCCGACGGTGCCCACCAACGTCGGAAACGTCGTAGCGACGTTGCTTACGTCGTAGATCCAGAGTCCGCTGTCCCAACCGGCCGCGTAGAGCCGACCGTTCTTTACTGTGATGTCGTGGACATTACTGGTGCCTACGTTTGTGAGTGTCCACTTCGGTGTCGTAATCGGCGACGCCGGCGGATTGTCCGGATCAAAGGACGTCAGATCGGTGATGAATATCGTTGTCCCTTCCGGCGTGTACAGATAGCCATTGTCGTAGAAAACATTATGCACGGTTTCATTTCCGGGAATGCGGACCGTCGCCAACATCAACGGGTTCGTCGGATCGCGCACGTCGACGATCGCCACGCCATCGTTAGCGTCGCTCTCCAGCGCGATGAACAACAGCCCGTTGGCCACCTTGACGTCCTGAGGCGAGGCGTTCTCGTTCGGAGGCGGAATGAAGAACGTGCTGGCCAGGGTGGGATTTGCCGGATCGCTGATGTCGATAATGTGGACACGACCCTCATTGCCGTCGGCGCCCCAGTTGGGAAGGTAGGCGTAGTTCCCGTCGCCCCAGACGTCCGAGTATAAGCCCGAATAGTCGTCCCAATGGCCGACGGCACACATCGGCTGAATCCCGCCCTGCATCGACGTTGGATCCTGTTCACCCGCCACGGCCGAAACCGCCAACAACATGACCGCACACCCAATGAATGACCGAAACGCTCTTCTCACAGTTCCTGACTCCTTGTTAGTACCCTTGTCGGGCCTCCAGGCATGGCCCAATGGGATGCAGAACCTGCGCAGTTCCACGAGAACCCGGAAGCCCCGCCCCTCGCCAATGCCAAGCTGAAGCGCTGAGTCTACCGGATCCTCGGCCACAAAAGCAAGGAAGAAGTACAAGTTACCACATTTGGCTCGGATCGAGCGCCAGCCAGGGCACGAATCGAGACATGGGCGATCGGTGTGAACAAACGAGAGCCGTAAACTACAGGTGCCGAAGGTCAGGTTGCCCAGGGGTCGCCGGGGCACGGGTCGGACGAGAGTCGTCCCTTACGGCAACGGATTAGAGCAAGTCGAGTCGCAGGCGTTGAGCGCCGTGGGTTCAAACGGATATACCAAGCCCACAAAGCCGGCAAGGCTCGCGAGCACGTCCGAGACGTTGATCAATAGATCGGGACAACGCGGCTCGAGATCGGCACGAGCTTTGATGATCGCCCCCACAACACCACTGAACCGCCCCAGGACGGCCAATGCGTCACCGATGCCAACGCTTCCCTCAGGCGGCGTACACCCGAGGGTCGAACATTTCTCCACCGTGTCGCCCCACCGGGCCGCCGTCAGGTCGAGCGGCGGAGAGTAGCTCCCTTCGGCCAGAAGGTCCGGGCACGTCGCGCCAATGACCTGGACACGATAGGAGCCGCCCGGCACGATGCCTTCGTGAAACACATGCACCGTCCCGAACTGGTTCCAGTCTCGAAACACCGGCTCGCCACACCGAAGACGAGACGCGTTGAAGTTCGGAAACCCGGGGAAAGGCGCTACGGATGACCCCTTCTCGCTCACCGACACCGGCGCGGTGACCCAGAGTGACTGCCCATTCCAGACATCGTACGGCCTGGGAAGGTCCACAAAGATCACGCGGACGGCCTGCAATCGTCCTGGCTCGCTTCCGATGAATGACAGGAAACGGTTCTTCGCGCTGACCTCCGCGCCGATCTTCTCGGCCACGGGCGCGAGGGAGGGCTCGCACACACAGGTTTCCGTCACGACGAATAGTCCTTCCTCAACGTCCGACAGCAGAATTCGATCGGAGCCGAGCAAAGGGTATACGCCCCAGTTGCCCGTACCGCTACTCGAAGTGTCAAAGCTGCCAACCAACTGGAGGAGGCCCGTCACCGGATCAAGATCGAAGACTTGCAGGCCCCGCCCGTACCAGGAGTTGTACAATCGGTTGCCGACGAAGATCTGATTGTGAACGCTGAACGCGCCGGACAGTACCAAGCTGTCGGTCGGCATAAGCGTTAGCAAGCCGCCGACGTCTGTGATGCGATAGACCTGGATACCACCGCCGGGGCGTTCCTCTCCCGTGACGACAAACTGTCCGTCGTCGGTCGGCCACATCGAATGGAGGTTGTCGCCGCCCACGGTGCCGATCAGCGTCGGAAACGCCGTGGCGACGTTGCTGACGTCGTAAATCCAGAGTCCGCTGTCCCAAGCGGCGACGTAGAGCCGACCATTGCGCACCGTGATATCGTGGACGTTAGAGGTCCCAACGTCGGTCAAGACCCACTTGACATTGCTGATCGGTGACGTCGGCGGATTGTCGGGATCGAGCGTCGTCAAATCTACGATGACAACGATGGGAGTCGCACCGTTAGCCAGGTAGAGGAACCCACTGTCGTAGAACCCGTTGTGGAAGTTTACGTAACTGTCGAACGGTGGCGGACCCGGCAAACGAATAGTCGCTATCTGCACGGGTGCGGTCGGGACGCGGATGTCAACGATCACGACACTGTCTTCACCAAAACTCCCGGTATTGTCAGCACCCTCCAGGACGATAAACAGCAGCCCATCCCCCACCTTGACGTCCTGCGGTGACGCATTCGCGTTTGCCCCGGTCAGGAAAAACGTACTGGCCAGCTGCGGATTCGTCGGATCGCTGATGTCGATAATGTGAACGTGGGCATTCGCGAAGACCCCCCGGCTGGGAAGGTAGGCGTAGTCGCCGTCGCCCCACACGTCCGAGTGAACGCCCGGATCGTCCCACTGGCCGACGGCGCAGATCGGCGTATCCCCGTCCTGGACCGACATCCGATCCGGCTCGCCCGCCACGGGCGAAACCGCCAACAACATTAACGCAGAGACAATGAATGGACGAAGTGCGTTCTTCATGATTCCTGCTCCTTGCCGGTCGCCGGCGTAGCGACTCGAAACATAACCCGACTGGACAAAAGGACGTGCGCAATTCCAGATGAATCCGGAAGCCTCGCCCCCAAACCCTATGGTGGCGCCATTATGGTGAATACGCGCCCACGAAAGCAAGGACAAAATGCGGGAATCGAAAGTTTTTTCCGGATCGAATGCCGGAAAGGCCACGTATCGAGATCGAGACCAACGGCGCGAGCGAGAAAGAGTTCTGGGCGGCGGGCATCGAAAGCTGACAGCGGCTACTGCACGTCCCGTGCGGCCTGGGCGATTCGGAGCAGGCGTTCGAGGAGCGGGCGCAACTGGTTGAGCGGGAAGACGGTGGCCGGGTCGCTTTTGGCGTGATCCGGGTCGTCGTGGACCTCCATGAAGATCGCATCGGCGCCGGCGGCGACGGCGGCGGCCGCCAGAGTGCCAACGTATTGACGCTGCCCCCCGCTCTGCGTACCGCCCGCACCGGGCAGTTGGCAACTGTGTGTCGCGTCGAACACCACCGGCGCGAGCGCCTTCATCTTCTCAATCGCGGTCATGTCGTTGACGAGCCGGTTGTAGCCGAAAAACGTCCCGCGCTCGGTGAAAGCAAAGTTGTCGCAGCCGGACTCGCGAAGCTTGGCCGCGACGTTGACCATCTCCTCGGGCGACATGAACTGCCCCTTCTTAACGTTGACGCAGCGCCCGGTGCGACCGGCCGCCACGATCAGATCGGTCTGGCGGCAGGCGGCACAGGAACGCCGGGATTTGGATACAGTCGAGTACCTCACCGGCGGCGGATGCCTGCTCGGGGAGGTGAATGTCGGACAGGATCGGCACGTCGAGCTTGGCACGCACATCGTCGAGAATCGAAAGCCCCTCCTCGATGCCCGGTCCACGGAAACTGTTGATACTCGATCGGTTGGCCTTGTCGAAGCTGGCCTTGAAGATCAGCGGCAGGCGAACCGATTCGCAAATCTCTTTGATCGCCTCGGCGAGCTGCAGCGTGTGCGCCCGCGACTCGATCACGCAGGGACCGGCGATAAGCGCCAGGGGACTGTTGCCGCCGAACGTCACCGGTCCGACACGAGCTTTGTCGCACTTGGTTGAATCCATAACGAATCCTCTACCTGTAACCACCAGGTTCGGGATTGTATTTGGCCGGAAGCGTTTTGACAATTGCGCCCGGGGCATCGAGGATGCCCGTCCTATGAAGACACCGGCTCGAAGAAAACCGCAACGCCCTTCGGAAGTGATCGCGGGCCGGCTCCGCCGATTTCGGCGCGAGGCGACGCGGCGCAAAGTCAGCGCCCTGCTCATCACGAACCCGCAAGACTACCTTTACCTGACCGGCTTTTCCGGGGAGGACTCGGCGGTGCTCCTGACCGGGCGCGCCGTGCATGTGATCACGGACGGTCGATTCTCGGAGGTCGTCCGGACCGAATGCCCCTGGGCGACGACCTGGATCCGTCGCGGCACGCTCAACGCTAAGATCGCCGAGGTGTGCAAGTCGCAAGAGATCAGGGCGCTCGCCGTCCAGAGCGATCACCTCTGCGTAAGCGGCTTCGCGGAGCTTGCCAAGCTCACCGGGATTCGGCGACTGCGCTCGGCGCCACCGATCCTTGCGGACATGCGGAAGATCAAGCAGCCCGCCGAACTCACGACGATGCGGAAGGCGATCCGGATCGCCGAAGGCGCCTTCGCCGCGACGCGGGCGTCCATTCGTATCGGCCAGACGGAATTGGAACTCGCCGCCCGGTTGGAGTTCGAGATGAAGAAGCGCGGCTCCTCGGCTCCGGCCTTTCCCACGATCTGCGCCGAAGGCCCCAACGCTGCGCTTCCCCATGCGCATCCCGGTCAACGGAAAGTTCGAAAGGGAAGCGCGATACTGTTCGACTGGGGCGCACGCTGGCGTGGCTATTGCAGCGATTTGACGCGTATGGTGTTCATCGGTAGCATCCCGCGCAAGATCGCAGAGGTTTACGACGTGGTGCTCGAAGCGCAGCAGAAAGCCATCGCGGCGATCCGCCCTGGACGACGGATGTGCGATGTGGATGCCGAGGCTCGTGACTTCATTGCGGCCGCCGGATACGGTGAGGCGTTTTGCCACGGCCTGGGACACGGTCTTGGATTGGACGTACACGAGCCGCCGTCACTGAGTTGGCGATCGAAAGAGAAGCTGGAGGCGGGGATGGTCGTAACGGTTGAACCGGGCGTATACCTGCCGGGCGTCGGCGGTGTGCGGATTGAAGATGATGTATTGGTCACGCCGCAGGGACGACGGGTGCTGAGTCGGCTCGGTCGGTCGAGTGGCGAGTCGGTCCTTTCACCGGTACGTTAGGCGCAAGGTCGCACAGTCGACGAAAAGGCGATTCGCGCCACGGAGCACATGCGTTGCTGGACATTGAAAGAATTCAGAAGCTCGTCGATATGATGATCGCGCACGACCTCGTCGAGCTTTCGTTGCGCGACGGCGACGTGGAGGTCAACCTGCGTAGGCCGCATGGGAATGCGGCACCCGAAATCGTGGGCGGCTCGCCTCCCGCAACGGTCGCCGCGGCGAGTGCCGCCACTCCCGATCCGGAGGACGCCGGCACCTTCGTCGAGATTCCGTCCCCGATGGTCGGAACGTTTTATGCCTCCCCGGATCCGGACTCGTCTTCTTTTGTCAAGGTGGGCTCGCGGGTTCAATCCGACACCATCGTGTGCATCGTAGAAGCGATGAAGGTGTTCAACGAGATTAAGGCCGAGGTGTCCGGAGTCATCGATCGGATACTGGTCAAGAACGAGCAGGCGATTGAATACGGGCAGCCGCTGTTTTCGGTTCGAACGGAGTAGGCCCTGCCGCGACGCGGTCCCGGAGCCCGAGTCTCGCGACTTCGGTCCATCCTGCGGGGCCACGCCGCGAGCTGATTCCGCAACGTTATGTTTCGACGCATCCTGATTGCCAATCGCGGTGAGATTGCGCTGCGCATCCTGCGCGCGTGCCACGAACTCGAGATCGAGACGGTCTGCGTGTTCTCCGAGGAGGACCGTGGCGCCTCCTACCTCGACCTGGCCGACCGATGCATCTGCATCGGCGGACCCGCGCCACGTGACAGCTACCTCAAGAGCGACCGCGTGATTGCCGCGGCCGAAGTGTCCGGCGCCGACGCGGTGCATCCCGGCTACGGCTTCCTCGCGGAGGACGCCGCCTTCGCCGAAAAATGCCGCGCGTCCAACATCGAGTTCATCGGACCCAGCGCCGAGGCCATGCGCAAGCTCGGCGACAAAGCTTCGGCACGCGCGATCGCCAAGAAGGCCAAGGTGCCGATCATCGCCGGCAGCGACGGCATCCTCGATGACGAAACCGAAGCGCTCGCGATCGCCGAGAAGATAGGCTTCCCCGTCATGATCAAAGCGTCGGCCGGCGGCGGCGGTCGCGGCATGCGCATCGTGCGCAACAAGCGCGATCTCAACACCGCGATCAAACAGGCCCGGCAGGAGGCGCAGGGGGCATTTCACAACGGCGACCTGTACATCGAGAAATTCATCGATCGACCCCGGCACGTCGAGGTGCAGATCCTGGCCGACGCGCACGGTAACGTCGTCCACCTCGGCGAACGAGACTGCACGATCCAACGTCGCTACCAGAAACTCGTGGAGGAGTCGCCCTCACCCTTACTCGAGGCTCGACCCCGTCGCGACATCTGCTATGCGGCCGTCAAAATCGCCAAGGCCGTCGGATACACCAGCGCAGGAACGGTCGAGTTTCTGGTAGATCCAAAGGGAAAGTTCTATTTCATCGAGGTCAACACCCGCATTCAGGTTGAACACCCGGTGACCGAGATGACGACCGGTATCGATCTCATCAAGGCCCAGATTCGCATCGCGGACGGGGAGCCGCTCGGTTTCAACCAGCGCAATGTCAAACCGCAGGGACACGCCATCGAATGCCGCATCAACGCCGAGGATCCCGAGCACCAATTCCGCCCCTGTGCCGGGCTGATCGAAAAGTTCCGCCCGCCCGGCGGCTTCGGCGTTCGCATCGAGACCTATGCCCACGAAGGAGTGCGCGTCTCGCCCCGATACGATTCCCTGATCGCCAAGGTCATCGTGCATCAGCAGACGCGCGACCAGGCCATCCGAACCATGCAACGTTGCCTCGCAGAGTTCAGAATCGAGCCGATCAAGACAACGATCCCGTTCCTGCAGCGTGTCATGGCCCACCCCGACTTCATCTCCGGAAAGCTCGACACGGGATTCGTCGAGCGTGCCATCCGATAGAGCCGGCCACCGCCCGGCCGCCACCCGCGTTTCCGCCCTCGTTTCTCACGTTTTCGCGTCTCCGGTTTCGACGTTTCGACGTTTTCCCGAGATTTCTCTTGACATGTCTGGGCGAGATTCAGTATTCTCGGGTCTCAGGTTTTCGTGTGGGCGTTCGCACCGCACGGTGCGTCACGCCTTCAAGATACGATCGAAGAGGTTCGAGTTCCGGCAACCCCGCAAGTCCACATAGGAGGATTCCACGATGCGCGCGCGACCTATCTTTGCTTTGCTATTTCTGGGCCTGGCGTCCAATCTTGCCCTCGGGCAGACGGCCGGGATGCTCGGCTTTCAGGGGATCCTCAGGGACGGAGGCGGCAGCCCCAGCACTCTGATCAATGGAAATGGGTCAAATCTGGCGTTCACAGGCAGACATTTTCGTCAGAATCGCAATTCGGTTCTAAAATCAGGCAAAGATTTGCTAAGATGGCAGGATCGGAGGCGGCAAACCGGAAATCCCGGGTTGAAGGGCCAAGAATGCGAACCTCGGTAGCCACGCTACAGCTCGGTCTAGGACGGAGGCGTTGTCCAGCGGAGCAGATTTAATCAGAGGAACAAGGAAATTAACGCAAGATTTTCGCTAACCATTCTGTCAGTCGTGTTCGGCACATTCTTGGGCGTGCCAGCTCTTCAAGCCGGCGACGGACCATGTGGCGGGTTGGGCCAACGTGCCTGCTGCTGTTTCGGTGACGGGCGCAACTGCTTATTTGAAAAGGGCTGCGACGACGGACTGATCGAGGTCGGGCTTCCGGGCTGCGGAGACGCAGGTAGCAGTACGCCCTCGTGCGGCGGTTGTTCGACCAGTTGGTGTGCGAAAGAGACGTCGTGCGGTACCAACGGCAAGCGCGCCTGTTGCGGAGGACAAGCCTGCGAGGGTTCGTTGGTCCAGGACTGGACCCGCGACGGCGAGTGTCACGAAATCCGCGACCCGGAGAGATGCGTGTGCGGCGGCGGCGTGTTTCTTTCATCCGGGGTCTGTGGGCCACCGAAGAACGTCGGCGAGCGTTGCAATTCCCTCACCCCATGCACGAGCGGTCTTGAATGCGTTTTTCTCGGTACTGATGAATCACGTTGTTACCCGGAACACTCCGACACCTCATTCGATGATGCGTTTTGCGCACTTCTGTATGATGCGAAAATCCACGAGAAGGCAATCGCAAGCGGCACGACTCGGACGCTGGGTACGTCGCTTGGCGGCAGCATCGGTGCCGACTACGCGATCGAGGTGGGCATGGTCTATGGTCGTGATGGCAAGTACGGATGCTACAGATCCGAGTGTTCAGGCTTTGCTGTCGACATTGGTACCTCGTTGGCCCACACGGAGGGGTTCTTTGATCTGGATTTTGACGGCATAGCCGGTGAGGATTGCTCCCTCTGTGCCGGTGCATCTTTTCCATTCGTAGAAATTGGTGCTGGATTATGCATCGTATTAGTCGGCGAATCATGCGGGGGCAGCTCATGCAACCTATTTTCCCCGCTTGCTCCTGGGTGCGAACCTGTTGGCTATGTTGAAGAGTTCAGTGTCGGCATCGGTCTGAACCCGATAGATAATGCGGTTTTCGGCTGTATCACCACGACGAACTTGGTAAAATGTCGTGACTCCAGCGGCGAAATCGTGCCGTATATTGCGGGCGTTACGGAGTGCAACTCCCCTCCCGTTTGCGACGCAGGCGGCGACACCATAATTCAAAGCGCGGGGAGTCCTCTTGAACTCTACGACGCGGGCTGCCCGACGGAACCGTTTGAGATCCACCTCGATGGGACCGGATCCAGAGACCCCGACGGCGGCCTACTCACGTATCAGTGGGCCACCAGCTGCCCGGCGCCGCTGAGTAACAGCAATTTTTCGATTGCGACGCTGACGTCAACCAACGGTCTCTTTTTTCCGTGCGAGGTCTTCCTTACGGTCTCCGACGATTTGTACGACACTCAATGCTCAGCCGTGATAGCAGTCGGGGTGCTCGCTGCGTCCGCTAGCGTTCAGGTTGACGCTTCGGATGAACAGGTCGAATGCGATGGTGAGGGGAATCCGGAAGAGCTAAACGCGTGGCTTGATTCGCAGGGCGGTGCAGTTGCATTTGTTTCGGACCCTCTCCCGGTCGATTGGACCAACGACTTTTCGCAGCTGGTTCCCTTCAATTGCGGCGGCCAGGAGAAAACGACCGTCACTTTCACGGCCAACGTC
>JADFRH010000027.1 GCA_022561415.1 Planctomycetota bacterium | reverse complement strand
AAACCGGGACGTCCTCCGAGCGATCGCGCGCGGTGTTGTATGCGTGAACGGGCTGTCGCGAAACATACCAAACAGTGAGGTGATCATGCCAAACGAAAAAGCATTGACGACGGATGAGGCCGGGGAGGTGCAGGCCATTCACTCGGCGACCCTTGCGGGCGATGGGGTTCCCTCGCGGGTGCTCATTGCACCGTGGGGACTCGTCGAGAGCACCAACGGGAGCTTCGTGCTGGACGATGAGTCGGCGCAGAGGGCGGTTGAGGCCTTCGAGGCCCACGGCACCGACCTGCCGATCGACTACGAACATCAAACGCTCGGCGGTACATACGCCTCACCCAACGGACGAGCGCCGGCGGCCGGCTGGATCAAGCGGCTGCTCGTCGAGCCGGGTGTGGGGCTGCTGGCCGAGATCGAGTGGACCGACGACGCGAAAGAGATGGTGGCCGCCAAGGAGTACCGTTACCTCTCGCCCGTCGCGATCATCCGCAAGACCGACCGCGTGGAGACGCGGATCGAAATGCGGGTTCAACGAACCTCGCCCACTGTGCCATCAGCTTTCGCTGGTTCTATGATCTCACAAGCAGCAAGAATGGCGTGGGAATAAGCAAAGCCAGCGAGCCGAACCCATTCCGGAGTAATGCGCAGAGTCCACCAAACCAACAGGAACAAGTTCAGGATGCTGGCGACGATTGCCGCCGGAGGCACGCGTGCAGGTAACGCGGCAACGACGAACCCGATGCAGAGCACAAGGCCGATTATTGCAACGATCACCCCCGAGGGCCGCATGCCCCAGAGGTTTCGGCGTAGGCCGTAGCTGACCAGTTCCTTGAACACCAAGGGAAACTGTTGCTTGTCGCGGGTTCTCGCGCGCAAGAACCGGCCGCATGATTCGTAAACTCGGTCGGTAGCGAGTGGGGCGGCCTTTTCTTTTCTCGCCGATGGCATCTTTAGGTCGGGGATGAGCTCACCGAGTCTCTTGTGGTACCGGGCCTTGGTGTGGGTATCAATCGTGCTGTCGCCGTGGCGAAGCAACTGCGTCGTCGGAATCCCTCCCCATCGCTCAAACAGCCACGGCTCTTTCTTCTTGCCCTGGTCACGGCCGAACTCGGTGAGCAAGGCCGTGAGCCCACAGGGCGTCGCGATTCCAAGAAGAAGCCCCCAGCCCGTGAACTTCTCGGGAAACCACGCAATGACGGCGAGGCCCAAGGGCAGAAAATGTAACAACACCGGCCAAAGGCGCGCCTTCAGAGAATAGGTGTCTACGCGGGAAAAGAACGTGTCCGTGTTCACTGGTTTGGGCTTAGACTCCAGCCCCCCGCTTTCTTGAGGGTGAGCTTCATGTTGCCTTGCTGATCGGTCCGGTAGAGCTTGTTGCCGCTATCGGAGCCGTTGCTGTGCTTCTTGTAGAGTCGGATAGCGTTGGAATCCGGCAGGCCGTGGTTGTTGGGGCCTACAGAGAGCAGCGTCATGTCGGGCTTGATCTTCCTCATGTGGGCTTCGTATTCATCGCTCGGAGGGTCGTTGAAAAACGTGTCCGAGCCGTGGTGAGCCCCGAGCAGGATGTCGGCACTGAGCTTGGCATCGTAGAAAGAAACGATCTTCTTCTCCCACGGGATGTGCGGTGTATCGGCGGCGAGCAAAGCGGAACTCCCGTATTCGATCTTGACAACGATGCTCTGGTCGTTGGCTCCACTGAGCCAATCCTCCTTGCCGTTCATCCAGCGGACCGTCACGTCACCAACCTCCTCATATGTTCGAGGCTCGATGGTTTTGCCCCCAAGCTGACGCCGCAGGTCCATGTATTCGCGGTATTCTTGCGAGTTGGTCGTCGTGCCCGGCACGTCGGTATCCCAGATTTCTCCGATCGGGTACTTGTTGTGGACCTTCTTGACGCCACGCATGTGGTCGGCATCTCTGTGAGAACAAACAAAGACTTGAAAGCGGGTCCGACCGTTCATCGCTTTCTTGACGTAACGGAACACGGCGTCCTCATTGTCCTCGGTGATGTTGCAGTCGTAGAGCCAAGTCGTTCCGTTCGGGAACCGAAGAAGCGTCATGTTTCCTTGACCAACGTCGATGAAGTGTAGTTCCATGGTAGTCGCCATCCTTGATGCATCGAAGAACAGCGTGGCGTTCCGCGCCACGGCCGAGGATCGTATCTCACGCACACTCTAAATTGGGAATAGGTTACGGGCTGAGGCTGGTGCGCGCCCGCCAGGCGGGGCTTTTGCAGCCGGTGACCTCGGCCATGCGGCGAACGGCCGCGAGCACAATCAGCGCCCGGCCGCAGCTATCTCTTCTTTTTCTTCCCCTTGCCTTTCTCGGTTTGGCTGAGCGCCGAACCGGCCGCGCTCTTGGACGCCTTGCTGGTACGCCCGTCGCGAAGCGTCTTCGATGCCGCCCTCGCGGCCTTCTTGCCCGTCGTTTCCTTGGGGGACTTGCTCTGCGTCAAGGCGCTTCCCGCGGCGCTCTTGGAGCGCTTTCCCGTGCTCTTGGATCGCAGTACCTTCGACGCGGCCTTTGCGGCCTTCTTGCCGGTTTGTTTCGATTTTGCCATGGCTGATTCCTCCATAATTGGCAGTGTAACGCCCCAGTCCGTCGGGGGCTTTTCGTGTTGCATCGATCCGCGCGAACACGCGAGCAAATTCCACGGCGCGTGTTCACATGAGCCCGCAGCACACCGTGTGCCACGACCCGAATATAATCCTAACCTCCCTTGGCGAGCCCAACAACGGCGGTCCGCTGAAACCGCAATGCCCGGTCGGACAATGAGCCGTGCCGCTTTGGCAGTCGGCTGCTTTACTTCACGAGTTGGCGTGCCAGATCGACAGTACGCGTGCGATGGCGAGCCATGCGCTCGCAAATGACACAAGAACGCTCAGGAATGGGTCATCCGCTCCCGGGAGTAGCTCATCCACTCCCGGGAATAGCCCGTCCAGCCCTGGGGATAGCTCGTCCAGGAAGAAAAGGTGTCAGGAAGAATTGTTTTCCCAAGACGGAGAATCTTCCGGTTGATCCGTTGCTTCGACGAGCGGTACGTGTACGACATCGACGATCAAGTCACGTACGACACGACGGCCAATCGGCTCATGACGGTCGAGCGCTGGCAGATCAACACCGACCCCGGTACCCAGCAGTCGGATTCGTTCGGCGGCACTTGCAACTGATGACGTGGGCCATGTTGGATAGGCGTAAAGCGAGCGCGCGTTATGCTTTGGGGATTCTTATGCACACGTTCTTGGGTTCCGTGAAGAAGCGCAGCGACTCATCGCCACCCTCGCGGCCTACGCCGCTTGACTTCATGCCGCCAAACGGAGCGCGAAGGTCGCGCAGCATCCAGCAGTTCACCCACACCGTTCCGGAGTGGATTCGCTCGGCCACGCGATGCGCTCGCGAGACGTCACTTGTCCAGACGGAGGCCGACAGCCCGTAGTCCGTGCAGTTGGCAAGCGCGACGGCCTCGTCCTCCGAGTCAAACGGCGTGATGGTTACCACCGGGCCGAAGATCTCCTCTTGATTCACTCGACAATCGGGCGGAAGGCCGGTTATCACCGTCGGCTCGACGAAGTAGCCGTTCTTGCAGCGGTCCGGCAGCGATTCCGGTACGCCACCGCCGCAATGAATCCTGCCGCCATCGGCCAAAGCCAACTCGATGTAGCCAAGCACCTTGTCGTGTTGAACCTTCGACACGAGCGCGCCCTGATCCGTGTCTTCTTCGAGCGGATCACCCACGGTCAGCTCTCGTGCCGCACGAACGAGGCGATCGACCACGGAGTCGTACGCGCCGCGCTCGACGAACATGCGTGAACCGCTCAGGCAGACCTGCCCCTGGTTGGCAAAGGAGGATCGGATGCTCCCCTCGATCACCGCGTTCATGTCGGCGTCGGCGAAGATGACGTTGGGGTTCTTGCCGCCGAGTTCCAGTCCGACCTTCTTGAACATGGGCGAGGCCGTCGCCGCGATCTCACGGCCCGTTACGGTTCCGCCGGTGAAGGAGATGGTCGGGATTTTCGGGTGTCGAACGATGGCCGCTCCCGCCTTGGTGCCGAGACCGTGAACCACGTTGAGCACGCCGGCCGGCAACCCCGCCTCCTTGCAGAGTTCGCAGAACAGATAGGCCGTCATGGGCGTGACCTCCGACGGCTTGGCGACGACCGTGTTGCCGGTGGCGATGGCCGGGGCGATCTTCCAGGTGAACACATAGAGCGGCAGGTTCCACGGCGAGATGATCCCCGCGACCCCCTGCGGTCTGCGGAGCGTATAGTTCAGCCCGACTCCCTCGATCGGGTAACACTCGGACCGAAGGTGCTGAATGGTCGAGGCGAAGAAGCGGAAGTTCGTGGCCGCCCTGGGAATATCGAGCGACCGTGCGAGCGTAAGCGGCTTGCCGTTGTCGACACACTCCGCACGGGCGAGCCGGTCGAGGTTCTTGTCGACCAGGTCGGCGATGGCCATCATGATCCGCGAGCGCTCCATTGTTGGCGTGTTCGACCAGGCCTCGAACGCCGACGAAGCCGCCTCGACGGCGCGCTCGACGTCGCGTTCATCGCTGTCTGCAACCTGCGAATACACCTGCCCAATCGACGGATCGACGTTGTCGAGGTACTCGCCGGATGCCGGATCGACGAAGTCGCCGCCGATGAAGTTCTTAATCTGTGTCATGGTGAATGTTCCTTTTTCTTCCGCTCATTCTACAGCGACCGCGCCGAGGGCAAAAGTGCCGCGGTCCACGGGATTGGACGGACTGGAAAGTCCATCCCAATTGTCGGGAGACAACTTCGCCAGGCGGCGTTACTATCCGACCACCATGACCGCGAGACTAACGATGCGGGGCTATAAGCGATAAGCTATCAGCCGACCGTCTTCATGCCGGCTTACGGCTGAAGGCTGATGGCTGACGGCTTAGAACGTCAGCAGGAACTCCTATGTCCAACCAACTCATCGAATGCGTACCGAACTTCAGCGAGGGCAACGATCTCGCCGTCATCAAACAGATCACCGACGCGATCGAGTCGGTCGACGGCGTCAATCTGCTCGATGTCGATCCCGGCAAGGCCACGAACCGTACCGTCGTCACTTTGGTCGGCGAGCCCGAGGCGGTCATCGAGGCCGCCGTGCGCGGCGCGCGGGTTGCGGCCGAGCTGATCGACATGAGCAAGCATCACGGCGAGCACCCGCGTTTCGGCATGATGGACGTCTGCCCACTCGTGCCCGTCGCCAACATCACCATGGAAGAGACCGTCGTCTACGCCCACGCACTGGCCAAACGACTCGGCGACGAACTGGGCCTGTCGATCTACTGCTACGAACACGCCGCCAAGTGCGAGCAGCGCCGCAACCTGGCCACCGTTCGCGCGGGCGAATATGAAGGACTCAAAGAGAAACTCGCCAAGCCGGAGTGGAAACCGGACTTCGGGCCTGCGAAGTTCAACGCCCGATCCGGAGCCACGGCCGTGAGTGCCCGCGACTTCCTGGTCGCCTACAACGTGAACCTCAACACGACCTCCACGCGCCGCGCGAACGCCATCGCCTTCGACGTCCGCGAGAAGGGCCGCAAGAAACGCGACGGCGATCCACGGACCGGACCCATTGTCAAGGACGAACACGGCCAGGACGTCTGGACGCCGGGCAGGCTCAAGTGCGTCAAGGGCATCGGCTGGTTCATCGAGGAGTACGGCATTGCTCAGGTCTCGTACAACCTGACCAACATCAGCGTAACGCCGGTACACGAGGCGTTCGACGAAACTTGCCACGTGGCCCAGGCGCGCGGCATTCGCGTGACCGGCTCGGAACTGGTCGGGCTGATTCCGCTCAGTGCCATGCTCGACGCGGGGCGATATTTCCTCAAGAAGCAGCAGCGCTCGGTGGGCGTATCCGACAAGGAGCTCATCAAGATCGCCGTCAAGTCGCTCGGCCTCGACGACCTCTACCCCTTCAAGCCGGAGGAGAAGATCATCGAATACGCGATCGCGGCCACGGCAAGTGCATCGGCTGGCCGAGCGCTCGTCGATCTGACGTTCGAAGAACTCGTCCACGAGACGGCGTCGGAGTCGCCCGCCCCCGGCGGCGGGTCGATCGCGGCCGCCATGGGCGCGATGGGTGCGGCGCTGGCAACGATGGTGGCCAACCTTTCCTCACACAAGCGCGGCTGGGACGATCGCTGGGAGGAGTTTTCCGACTGGGCCGAGAAGGGCAAGGCCTATCACGACGAGCTGCTTCGCCTGGTCGACGAGGACACCGACGCGTTCAACCAACTCATGACCGCGTTCGGTCTGTCGGCCGGCAGCGATGCAGACAAGGCCGCGAAGAACCAAGCCATTCAAGACGCCGCCAGGCACGCGATCGAGATTCCCCTGCGCGTCATGCAGGTGGCGTTTGACTCGATGGAGGTCATCAAAACCATGGCCCGGATCGGCAACCCCAACTCCGTCTCCGACGCCGGCGTAGCCGCCCTGGCCGCCCGCTCCGCCGTCATGGGCGCCCACCTCAACGTCCAAATCAACGCCAAAGACATCGAGGACAAGGCGTGGATTGAGGACGTGCTGATCGAGGCCCAGCGAATCCAGAATCAAGCCATCTCCAAAGAGACGGAGATCCTGGCCGCCGTAAAGGCCAAGCTATAGGCGCTCTACGGCGCTGGACTGTCAGTTCCGCATTCCGGGCAGCGGTTGGCCTTGGTGTGGCCGAAGAGGTCGTAGCCGCATCGCTCGCAGACCAGAAGCCCGTAAGGTGCCAACGCCCGGCGGACGGTCCGCAGGCGGCCCATCCGCGCTACATCCCACGGCACGAGCCATTTATAGATGACGAAGACGACCGCGATGGTTCCGGCCGCCAGGAGCAACGTCTGCCCACCCAGGCCGAAGGCAGCGGCGGATAGCCACCCGATGGGGACGATCAGCGGGGCAATACTGTAGAACGGGCGGACCTCGTAGTGCAACGCCGCGCCGTGCTGCGTCTCCTCGATCCGCAACACGATGCGCGTCCAGGCGTTGACCGAGGCCCCGCGCTGCCGGAAGCGAAAGCCCTCCACCGATTCGCGCCCGACGAGTTCGTCTGCGCCGAGCAAGGGTCTGATGGCTTCGCGGATCTGCGCATCCACGGCAGTCGTTTGCCATCGCTCGCGGAGGATGGCGGGACCGGTTCGATAGTACCAGCCCGCAAAGCGGTAGTAGGCCACCACCTCGGCAGAATAGACCGCCATCAGAACCGCCAGCGTGACCAGCGGCACAAAAAGGTCCATCGGGATTCTGGCGGCGAACGAAGTCATGGTGTTCTCGTACCGGCGGCGAAGCCGCTTTGCGATGATCATCGTCTCGGTGTCCGTTGCCGTCGAGGGCCGATTTGACAATGAAGAGAATTCGCCATTGAGAGAGATGAAGCCACTCGCTCATGGAAGGACACCGCAGAGTGTCAGGATCGACCTACGAAAAACGGCCGCCACACGGGGCGGCCGCTTGGATTGCGGGTGCTGACAACGTTCGGGCGATAGCTCCGAACTGATTACTGACTACCGTTGCTGTCGACTCTCCCCTACGCCTTGTTCTTCACGCGAACCTTGTTCACGTCACCGTCGCCGATGATCGTCTTGGTCACCTTGGCGTCGCCTTTGTAGTTGACATCGCCTGCACCGACGATCGTAACGGTAAGCGAACCGTCAACACTGATATTCGCGTCGGACGGCCCGGTGATCGTTACGTTGGCACTGTGCGAAGCGAGCTTGAACGCGTGTACGTCGGCCGCTCCGGTCGCCGAGAGAGACAGGTTGTCGGTCTTGCCCGATAGGTGGAGGTCGGCCGCGCCCGTCACGCTGACGTTCAACGATTCGTTGTCGAGCTTGGTCACGTGCACGTCGGCCGCACCAATGACCGAAACGCCGTCGAGTTGCGCGACCGTTACGTTGATCTTCGGGCTCTTTTTCGACTTGAAGCTCTGCTTATTGGAGATGATGAGCCGACCGTCGATCACTTCCACCTTGATCAGCGGCAGAATGTTGTCGTCGGCCTCAATCGTCAGCGGCGTGGGCTCGCCGATCGTCACGTTCATGTCGGCCGGGACGCTGAGTTCGATCGTCGTGAACGTTTCGAGCTTGTACGTCTCGGTGATTCGATTCTCGCTGCCGCGGACTTGATCGCGACCATCGGTCTTCTCGGTTGCGACGATGGGCATGAACCAGGACACCAAGAAACTCAAAATCATTGCCTTGATCATCTTTCATTCCTTTCGTTTCAGCCGCGAACTGGGCTGCCCAGGGCATCCCGACGGCTGACCGCACAAGCCCGCCCGTTTCCACCATAGACGTCGCGTTCGACACGATCCGGTCAACAACCATGAATTCGTAGCCGGGATCGCGATATTTCCGAGCCGGGCCGCAGCTCGAATAGTGGCTATTCGGCTGCCCCGATCGACGGTATGGTGCCCAAATGAACGATATTTCGTCGTCCAAGCTGATGGACGGGCGATCGCTCGCCCGGCAGATTCGAGACGCCGTGGCCGGTCGAGCGGCCGAGATTCTCGCCGCCTCTGGCGTGAGCCCGACCCTCGCGACCGTTCTGGTCGGCTCGAGCCCGTCTTCGGTCACGTACGCCCGGATGAAGCGAAAACGCTGCGAGCAGGCCGGGATCAATACCGCGCTGGTCGAGCTTCCAAAGGACACGCCGACCAAAGAAGTTGTGGCCGAGATCTGCAAACTTGCGGCGGACTCGTCCGTCCACGGCATCATCGTTCAGCATCCCATCCCCGGACAGGTCGACCGCCGGGCGGTCTTCGAGGCCATCCCTCTCGAGAAGGACGTCGACGCCGTCAGCTCGGTGGCCCTGGGACGCACCATCCTCGGCATGGCGGCGTTCGCGTCGTGTACGCCCAAGGGCATCATGCGGCTGCTCGCGGAATACGAGGTTGAGCTGGACGGTACGCACGCTGTGGTCATCGGTCGCAGCCCGATCCTCGGCCGGCCGATGGCGTCCATGCTGATCAACGCCCACGCGACGGTGACGCTCTGTCACTCGCGAACGCGAAACCTCCCGGACATCGTTCGCGGCGCCGACCTGCTGATTGCGGCCGTCGGTCGCGCCCGGTTCGTTCAGGGCGACTGGATCAAACCCGGCGCAGTAGTGATCGACGCGGGCTACAACGAGGGCAACATCGGCGACGTGGACTTCGATGCGGTGATCGCGCGGGCCTCGCTGATCACACCGGTCCCCGGCGGCGTCGGGCCGATGACCATCGCAACGCTGCTCGAACAAACCGTCGACGCGGCCGCTCAGCAATTGGGCATCGAAGTCTAACGAATGTACGTGCTGCGATTGACTTTTAGGCCGCAGACCCTACCTTCCGATCTCTTTGCGTTCGAGCCGAATTGGAAGATGCAGCGTTGCCATGACCGAGATATCCGCAATCGATAAGGTGTACGACCCACGTGCCGTGGAGCCCGGCGTCTCGCGGCGCTGGGAGGATTCCGATGCGTTCGCATCGAAGCCGGGCGATCCGCTCACGCCGCACGACAAGACCTTCACGATTGTCATCCCGCCGCCGAACGTGACGGGTGCGCTGCACCTGGGTCACGCCCTGAACAACACGCTCCAGGATATCCTCGTTCGCTATCATCGCATGCGCGGCTTTAACACGCTTTGGCAACCCGGCACCGACCACGCCGGCATCGCGACACAGGCCGTCGTCGAACGCCGCATCCAAGAAGAAGAGGGCAAGACGCGTCACGAGTTGGGTCGCGAGGAACTGGTCAAGAGAATCTGGAAGTGGAAGGACCAGTACGAGGCCCGCATCATCGGCCAACTCAAGGAGATGGGCTGTTCGTGCGACTGGAAACGGCTGCGCTTCACGCTTGACGACGGACTTGCCCGCGCGGTGCGCGAGATGTTCTTCCGGCTGTTCAAAGACGGCCTGATTTTTCGCGGCAAGCGGCTGGTCAACTGGGACACCAACCTACAGACGGCCGTCTCCGACGACGAGGTCTACCACGAAACGGTCAAAGGGCATTTCTGGCACTTCAAATACCCGGTGATTGATCCCAAGCCCGGCGAGCCCCAGCACGTGATCATCGCCACGACGCGCCCCGAGACCATGCTCGGCGACACGGCCGTGGCGGTGAACCCCGATCCCGAAAAGTTCTTTGACAAGCAGGAAGTGGAACTAAAGAGCATGTGGGACCGACTTTCCAGTCGGTCGGGTAAAGAGGCATCGGACATCAAGGCCAAGCTCGAAACACTTGCCGCTCGTCGCGAGAGCCACTTGGCCGACCTCATTAAGCTGCGAGACATGGCCAATGATGGTCGCAAGGTCATGCTGCCACCGGTCGAGCGAGAGATTCCGCTGATCTGTGACGAGTGGGCCGACCCCACAAAGGGCAGCGGCTGCGTGAAGATCACACCGGCGCACGACCCGAACGACTACGAGGTCGGGCTGCGTCGCAAACTACCGATGATCAATGTGCTCACGCCGGACGGTAGAGTTGCGAAGATTCTCGAGGCGGACGGCAGTACGAATCCACACAGCGGCGAGTATGAAGGGCTTGCGTTCAGCACGGAAGGGCGGAAGAAGGTCGTCGCCGACATGGAAGCTCGCGAGCTTCTTCACGAGGTCGAGGACCACGAGGTCGAACTCGGGCACAGCGATCGAAGCAAGGTACCGATCGAGCCATTCCTTTCGGATCAGTGGTTCGTTTGGACGGGGGATGTGGAAGGGACGGAGGGACGAAGGGACGGAGGGACCAAGTACATTACGCTTGGCGATGGCTCGAAAGCGCCCGGGCTTGCGCAGGCCGCAATGGATGCGGTCAATGACGATCGGATCAGAGTGTTCCCCGCGCGATACGCCAAGAGCTACATAGACTGGCTCGGCGAAAAGCGCGACTGGTGCATCAGCCGGCAGCTTTGGTGGGGGCATCGGATTCCGGTGTGGACGCTCCGATGGGTCGGTCCAGGACAGTTTGAGCCGGCACCGCCCGGTTACGGACCGATTCCGACCGACGAGCTTCCAGGGGAATGGTATGACGCGCCGTATATTCGCGATGCCGATGATACAACTGGGAAGGGGCTTTCCTTTCGATCCTCCCGTGATGAAGTGTCAAGTACGACTCGCGCGCAGCTGAGAGACGCAGGCTATGTTGAGGACGACAGCGTCCTCGACACCTGGTTTAGCTCCGCGCTCTGGCCGTTCAGTACGCTGGGCTGGCCGGAGGAGACGCCGCACGTCAAACAATACTACCCCGGCCGTGTTCTTGTCACGACCCGTGACATCATCACCAACTGGGTCGCGCGCATGGTGATGTTCGGGCTCTACGCCATGGACGACGTTCCCTTCGATCACGTCTACATCCACCCGAAGATTCTCGACGGGCGGGGCGAGACGATGAGCAAGTCGAAAGGCAACGGCGTCGACCCGGTCGACATCATCCACAACCACGGCGCCGACGCGCTGCGATTCGCCATGGCCGACATGTGTACCGAAACACAGGACATCCGCGTTCCGGTCGAATACATCTGTCCACACTGCACCAAGCTCACCGAGCAGGAGACGGCCATCAAGGCCGAAACCCAGCGGCGCAAGTCGCGCGGTGAGAAACTCACCCGCAAGCTCCAGCCCTCGGACTGCCTGCGCGTGACCTGCTCGAACAAAGAGTGCGGCCAGGAGTTCGCCACGCAGTGGGCCGACGACGAGACGAAAAAGAAGCTCGGCCTCGGCCTCGAGACCTCGGACAAGTTCGATGTCGGCCGTAACTTCTGCAACAAGCTCTGGAACGCCTCGCGCTTCGCTTTCATGAATCTCGAGGGCGCCCCTTGTGAGCCACTCGACATCGCCAACCTCCCACCCGAGGACCGGTGGATACTCGCGCGACTCTCCCAAGCCATTCGCCGCTACCACGAACACATGGGCCGTTACTTGTTCTCGGCCTCAGTCAAGGAACTGCGCGACTTCTTCTGGGACTGCCTCTGCGACTGGTACATCGAACTCACCAAGCCGCGAATGGGCGGCGAACGCGGTGACAAGGAGAAGGCTACAGCCCAGCAGGTGCTCGCGTTTTGCATAGATCAAATTTTGCGGCTGTGGCACCCGACCATTCCCTTCATCACCGAACACCTCTGGCAAAATCTGGGAAACATCGTTGCAAAGCGAGGCCTGCCCGGCGTTGCGGACCTGAAGTGTGACACCGATCTCGTCACCGCGCCATTCCCATCGGTGGAGGGTTATCCTTCTGTGGAAGACGATGCGATCCTGACCACCTTCGCGGAATTGCAGGACGCGACGCGCGGCGTCCGCGACATCCGCGCAGCCTGCGGTGTCTCACCGAAGGAGAAGCTCACGGTCACCGTCGTGGTGCCGGAGGATCATGTCGAGGGGTTCAAGGCTCACGCCCACATCGTACAGCACATGGCCAACATCGGAACGCTGAGCGTGTCGACCGAGGCGAAGCGTCCGCCGAACGCCGGCAGCCTGGCCGTGCATAACCTGCGCATCTTCGTCCACGACATCAGCGACGATGATGCCGAACGAGAAAGGGTGACCAAGCAGCTCGCCATTCTCGAAAAGCAGATCAAGGGCAAGGAAGGCAAACTCGCCAACGAGAAGTTCCTAGCCAACGCAGCCCCCGAAGTCGTCGAGGCCGAGCGCAAGCGGCTCGCCGACCTGACGGCCGAGCGCACGAACCTCGAACGTCACCTGACCGATCTGAACGGGTGATCGCATGGCTCTACCGGTGCATTCCGGGCCGCCACCGCGTGATCTACGACTTCACCGGCGCTTTCGCTAACCGGAGAATCGACCGCGCGCCGATACGGGGAGGGGCAATAATCGGAATACAGCACGTGCTATACGCCGCTTTGACATTCTGGCTCCTGACCGTCGTGCTCATCGCCTGGGGTGTGCATCGCCTCTGGTGCGGCATGGCTCGGCCGAGGGTCGTCAACGCCGTGCTTCTTCCCGGCACGCTCGTCGCGCAGACCGGACGGGTGTTCGGCCTGCTGATCACCGGGGCTTCGGTCCGGACCGCATCGCTCTACGACTTGGACGAAGGGGGCAGCACGGAAGGT
>JADFRH010000026.1 GCA_022561415.1 Planctomycetota bacterium | reverse complement strand
TCAGCGCGAAGACGCCGACGACCAGCGAGACCGCGCTGCCGAACAGGATCGGACCCCAGTTGATCGCTTGAAGGGCGTCGGGTGACAGCTCGAACGTGTCTTTGATCTTGAGAATCGCGCCACCGGTTATGGCGGGCACGGCGATCAGAAAACTGAACTCGGCCGCCCAGCGTCGACGCCAGCCGAAATACGAGGCCAGGCAGATCGTCGAGCCGCTGCGCGAGATGCCGGGAAGGATGGCGCACGCCTGGGAGATGCCGATTATCGCCGCCTCCCACCATCGAATCGCACGCCAGCCGCGCCGACCTCGCGGCACCTTGACCAGGGCAATCAACAGGCAGCCGGTGACGATCAGGCACGTTCCGATGGCTCTGGGGCTGCCGAAGGCGGCCTCGAAGTGTTCCTTGAACAGCAAACCGATGGTGCCGGTGGGGAGGGTCGCGGCGAGCGCCAGCAACGCGATCCACCAGGCGCAGGGTTTGCCGGATGACGTGCCGGTGGCTTCGCCGTACAGCCGGCGACAGAAACGAAACGCGGATCTGCGAAACACGATCATCACGGCCACAAGCGTTCCCAGGTGTACTAATACGTCGAAGAGCAGCATGGGCTGGCTCTGCGGATCGAGATCGAACCATCGCTGCGAAAGGGCGAGGTGCGCGCTGCTGCTGATGGGGAGGAACTCGGTCAGTCCCTGAAGCACGCCAAGTACGGCCGCTGTGAGGTAGTCCAGTTCGCTCACGCCGGAGCACTCTCCTCGAGAATATGGCGCGATCGTATGAGATAGCTAACCATCGACAATGCCGTGGCGATGACCGTCAGCCAGACCAGAATCTGCTTGATCGTCGCGGAGGCCGAGCCCAAAATATCCGGGTGGGCAATGATCAGCAGAATGGCCGGCGCGGCGATGCTCTGCATCCACATCTTGAGCTTTCCAGAGACCGACGCCCCGAACGATTTCCCGACCGACTCGTTGAAGCCGCGCAGCCCCGTCACCAGCAGCTCACGTCCGACCATCAGCACGACCATCCACGCGCGAACCTCGGTGACGTTTCTTCCGTCGGCGTCGACAAACCCCGGTCCGATGAAGAGGATGAACGCGCCGCACACGAGCACCTTGTCGACCAACGGGTCCATCACGCGACCCAGCGCGGTGACCTGCCCCCATTTGCGGGCGAGGTAGCCGTCGAGAATGTCGGTGGCGGCGGCGATGATGAAGATGACGGCGGCCACATCCAACATCGTCGCGTTCGGGTCGACCTGCGAATACTGTGAGAGCAGAGCGAAAAAGACGATGGCGAGCACGAGCCTCGCCAGGGTGATCTGATTCGGGAGATTCAAGGCCGAACTCATGGACGCATTACCGGCAAGGGTACTTCGGTGGCCGTGGCAACCAGGTCATACGCATTACGATCGACACATCGGACGTTGACGAACCGGCCCGGCTCGGCGTCGCAGTTTCGCACGTAGGTGATGCTGTCGACGGAGGCGGCCTGCCCCTGATGGCGTCCTACGACGGTGCCCCGTTCGTCCCGCCCCTCGACGAGCACGTCGAACTGGGTGCCGAGGCGCGCGTCGGCCAGGGAGAAGGCGACCTCCTGCTGCACCGTCATGAGCCGGTCCACGCGCTCCTGTTTGACCGTCTCGGGCAACTGCTCCTTCATTCGACCGGCCGGCGTGTCCGGCTCCAGGGAATAGGGAAAAACGCCCAGTGCGTCGAAGCGGAAGCTCCTGACGAATTCGACGAGTTCCTCGAACTCCGCCTCCGTCTCGCCGGGGAAGCCCGCGATCAGCGTCGTGCGAATCGTCACGCCGGGAATTCGATCGCGGATTTTTTCGAGTAGCCGTTCGGTGCCGGCCCGGTCGATCCGCCTGTGCATCGCCTTGAGCACGCGATCGTTGATGTGCTGGAGCGGTATGTCGATGTACTTGCACACACGCTCGCACTCTGCCACTGCGTCGATGATTTCGTCTCTCAGCACGGACGGGTAGGCGTACATGAGCCGGATCCACCGCAGCCCATCAACGTCGTTGAGTCGGCGCAGCAGCCCGGCCAATCCGCCGTCGATGCGCGGCTCGCCCAGCCCGTAACTGGTGGTGTCCTGTCCGATCAGGCTGATCTCGACCGCGCCGTCCGTGACCAGTTCCCGGGCCTCCGCCATGATGATCTCCGGCGGTTTGCAGTGCATGGCGCCGCGAATGGCGGGGATCGTGCAGAACGTGCATTTCTGATCGCACCCCTCGCCGATCCGCAGGTAGGCGTGGTGGCGCGGCGTCAGGCGCAGCCGGGCCATGTCGAGCTGGACGAAGGGGTGATAGTCGCTGAGGAACAGGTCGGGTGTCGGGCGTTTGGCCTTGCGATGGTTGCCCACCACCGCCCGGACGATGTCGTCGCGATTGTGTACGCCGACCAGCGCATCGATACCCTGCAATCGATCGAGCATGGCCTCCTTGTCCCGCTGCACGAGACAGCCGGCCACGACGATGCGCCGGGCGCCACCGCTTCTTTTCTTGTGGATGAGGTCGCGAATGATGTCGTCGGCCTCGGTTCGTGACGCCTCGAGGAATCCGCAGGTATTGACGACGATCGCGTCGGCCTCGGACTCGTCGGAGGTGATGACGCACCCGGCCTCGGCCAACTGACCGAGCATCTTCTCGGAGTCGACGAGATTCTTGGCGCAGCCAAGTGAGATGAATGCCACACGTGTCGGTTTACTCATATCGACGGAATATCCAGCTACGATCCCCAAAGACCAGGAACGCCTCCCGATAACGATCGGGATACCGGTCAGTGTGGCACCGGTCCCGGCGCGCCGGGACCGGTGCCGGACCGTTCCAGGATAACTCACAGTGTAGCACAGCCGCCGAGCAGCGAAAGCCGGCCTCACCGGCGTCTTGCGCAACGAGGGATTCATGGGGTTGGCGAAGATGGCTCGGGACCGGTACGATAACGGAGTCGTGGCGGTCGACGACTCAATACAGGGCCTTCCCTTGGACCACAGCGGAGGCCCGGCGCGTGACGATCCGATGGTGGGAATCGTGGAATGAGCCTGCTAAAGCGATGGCAGTTTCTCAAGGGATACCTGCGTGCTCCGCACACGGTGGGTGCGATCGCGCCGAGTTCCCGCGCGCTGGCTTCGGCGCTGTGCGAGCCGTTTCGACGGCATCACGGTCCGGCACGCCTTCTCGAGATCGGCGCGGGAACGGGTCCGGTCACGCGCTACCTCGGATCCATTCTGGGTGAACGAGACGAGCTGGACATCTGCGAGATCAAGCCGGAGTTCGTCGAGATTCTCAAACGCGACGTACTCTCGCATGGCAACTTCGCCTCGGCGCTCGCGACCCGGCGCGTCCGCCTGTATGGCACAGCCGTGCAGCAACTCGCACGCGAGAACACGTACGATTTCATCATTTCGGGGCTGCCGTTCAGCGCCTTCGGGCTGCACGACGTTCGTGAGGTTTTCGATGTTGTTCGTCGGAGTCTCAAACCCGGCGGCGTGTTCAGTTACTTCGAGTACGTGGGCATGAGGAAGGTGTCGAGAGTGCTGGCCGTCGGAAAGGAGCGAGAACGCATTCGTAAAGTGTCGGCTTTCTTGAGTTCGAACATCCACGAGCACCAGTTCGCACGGCGAACCGTCCTACGCAATCTTCCACCCGCCCGTGCGCGCTATCTCCGATTCGACTCAAACGTTTCCGTCCCTACGTCCTTCGCCTGAGCCCGCTCCGCTTCAACAAGATCATCATACGTTTCGCGGCGCCGTATCACCCGAACTTGGTCGCCGTCCACCAGAACCTCGGCCGGTCGCGGTCTCGAGTTGTATTGGCTGCTCATCGAAAAGCCGTACGCCCCGGTCGAAAAGACGCAGATCAGGTCGCCGCGTGCCACGGGTGGGAGCCGTCGATCCTTGGCGAGGAAATCCCCGCTCTCACACACCGGGCCTACGATGTCGACCCGCTCCGTGCCGGGGAGATCGAGGTCGGCGCTGCGCCTCTGCGGTACGAATCGCTCGCCCGGCGCAACCGGCCAGGCGAAATGAAACGCGCCGTAGAGCGCCGGGCGCATTAGATCGGTGAAGGCAGCATCGACGATGACAAATCTCCGCGTCCCCGCGGCTTTGGTGTAGAGCGTACGCGTCAACAGCACGCCGGCGTTGGCGGCGATGCACCGACCCGGCTCCAGCGAGACGGCGCAGTTCAGGTCCCACAGCAGCGGCACGATGGCGTCGGCATACGCCTTGGCGGGCGGAGCCTCGCTCCCGTCGTAGTGGGCGCCGAAGCCTCCGCCGAGGTTGATGGCCGTGATGTCGAATCCGTCTTGCCGAAGAGATCGGACCAAATCGGCCACCTTGGTGACCGCACGCACGTACGGTTCGACCGTGTTGACCGGCGAACCGATGTGCAGGTGTATCCCGCAGAGCTCGAGCCCGCGCCGACCGGAAAACTCGCGAAAAATATTCGCCGCTCGGTCGATGTCGACACCGAATTTGTTCTCTCGTTTTCCGGTCGTGGTGTACTCGTGCGTGTGGGGGTCGACGTCGGGGTTGACGCGCAGTGCGACCCGAGCCGTTTTCCCCATCGCGGCCGCGATCGTCGCGATGTTGTCTAGTTCCTGCGGCGATTCGACGTTGAACCAGCCGATTCCCGCCTCCAGGGCCGAGCGAATCTCGGTGTCCGTTTTGCCGACGCCGGCGAAGACAATGTCGCCAGGGTCCGCGCCCGCCTCGAGCGCCCGGGCCAGCTCGCCGCCGCTGACCACGTCAAATGAAGCGCCGCATTTTCTCAGCAGGCGCAGAATGTTGAGATTCGGGCAGCTCTTGACCGAGAAGCAGACCGTCGCGTCGAGCGGCGCGAACGCTTCGGCGAAGCGCCGGTAGTGATCGCGAAACGTCTGCGCGGAATAGACGTAGAGCGGCGTGCCGTGCGACTCGGCCACCTCGGTCAAGTCGACGGCCTCACACGTGAGCACGCCGTTGTCGTAGCGAAAGTCATCCATCGATCATTCTGCCCGGTCACAGGTGGCCCGCCGCGTGGCTGTGGATATACTACCCGCCGAAGCGAAATCTGTATCCTTGGCGAGTTCCGGTTTGAGCGACCAACCCGATGTCATTGTGTATACCGACGGGGCGTGCAGCGGCAACCCCGGACCCGGCGGCTGGGGCGTGCTTCTCAAACATCCCGCGACCGAATCCATCAAGACGCTTTCCGGCGGCGAGCACAGCACCACCAACAACCGCATGGAGCTCAGCGCCGCGATCCACGGCATTCGGGCGATTGACTCGAACAAGCGGCTTCGCGTATGCCTCGTCAGCGACAGCGAGTACGTTCTCAAAGGGCTGACCGAGTGGATCAAGGGGTGGATCGCCAACGACTGGCGACGCGGCAAAAAGAAAAGTGCCCAGCCGGTCAAGAACGTGGATCTGTGGAAGGAGCTATACGAGCTCTGTCAGCGGCACGAGATGACCTACGAGCACGTGCGCGGTCATTCCGGGCATCCCGAAAACGAGGAGTGCGATCGCCTGGCCGTTGCCGCAGTCGAAGCGAACCGTTGACCGCCACTCGGGCGTAAATAACTTTCAAGATGAGTCATTCCCATGCAATCTAGAACGCGGACGTCGACCCTCGTGATCCTGCTGCTCGGCATGTCCACGGCGTTTGCCGAAACGCCCCAAGAGTGGTATCGCCAAGGTCAACGCGCCGTTCAGGAGGCAAAGAAGCTCAAGCCCATCACCGGTCGCGCCAAGAACGTGATTCTGATGATCGGCGACGGCATGGGAATCTCGACCGTCACGGCAGCACGAATCCTGGAGGGGCAGCTTCGCGGGATGCCCGGCGAGGAAAACTTGCTCAGCTTCGAGAAAATGCCCTACACGGCGCTCATCAAGACCTACACCACCAACGAGCAGGTGTCCGACTCGGCCGGAACCATGAGTGCCATTGTCACCGGCGTCAAAACGAAATCCGGCGTGATCTCTGTCGATCAGGAGATTGATGTCGGCGACTTCGCATCCACAGCCGCCCACAGCCCCGCAACCATCTTCGAGCTGGCCGAGCGCGCCGGGCGATCGACGGGGATCGTGTCCACCACGCGAATCACGCACGCGACACCGGCAGCCTGTTACGCTCACAGTCCGCATCGCGCTTGGGAAGACGACTCACGCATGCCGCGCGGCGCTGCCGGCGCGGGCTTTCCCGACATCGCCCGGCAACTGATCGAGTTCTCTTACGGCGATGGACTGGACATCGTGCTCGGCGGCGGACGGCGTCACTTCCTGCCGAACACAGTCAAGGATCCCGAGAATCCGAAGCTCACCGGCTGGAGGAAGGACAAGCGCAATCTTGTTGCGGAGTGGTCGGCGAGGCCTGGTGCACGCTACATCTGGAACAAACGGCAGTTCGACCAACTTGAGGTAAACGGCAAAGGGCAGGTCTTGGGATTGTTCTCGTGGTCGAACATGGCGTACGAGCATGACCGCCCAACCGACACGGCCGGCGAACCCTCCCTGAGCGAAATGACGGCCAAGGCAATCGAGTTCCTGGCAAGAAAGAATACGGGGTACCTACTGATGGTCGAGGGCGGTCGCATCGATCACGCCCATCACGACGCCAACGCCTACCGCGCGCTGACCGACACGATAGAGTTCGCGGGCGCCGTGCGCGTCGCGTTGAGCAAGACGGATCGGCGCGACACCCTGGTCATCGTCACGGCCGACCACAGCCATGTGTTTACCATGGGCGGCCATCCCGTGCGCGGCAACCCGATCTTCGGAAAGGTTGTCGAGAACGATCGCCGCGGTCATGCCAAGAGCGTTCCCGCCGTCGATGGTCTCGGTCTTCCATTCACGACGCTCGGCTACGCCAACGGCCCGGGCTACACCGGCCGGGCGCCCGGTCAACCCGAAGGCCCCAAGCGATTGCCGCCGCCCCGAAAGGGATACGAGGGCATCACGAAGGGCAGACCCGACCTGACACATGTCGATACGGGCCATCATTCCTACCTGTTTGAGTGTGCGGTCCCGATGGCCTACGAATCACACGGCGGCGAGGACGTTCCGCTCTACGCCGACGGTCCGCACGCCTATCTGTTTCGCGGCGTGATGGAGCAGAACGTGATCTTCCACGTCATGGTCGAGGCGATGGGTCTCGAAACCAAGCCGTAGTGTTTGCGTCGGTCCGCGCGGGTGCCCCATCCTTTTCGTACCCGAAAAGGGTGGGGGACGGATCTTCGAATCGCACGACGGAATGCTCATCACCGCCGGCACTGCACTCGCGCGCCAGCTCCCCGATCGTCCGACCAATGACTGGATGAACAACATCGCCGGCGATCTCCGACAACGGCTCGAGCACGAATCGCCGCTCATGCATTCGCGGATGCGGTATGCAGAGGGTTTCGTTATGCAGCACAAGGTCCGCGTAGAGAAGAACGTCGATGTCGATGATGCGCGGTCCCCACCGTTCGCCGCGCGTGCGGCCGAATTCGACCTCGATGGCTTGTACCGCAGCCAGTAGATCATGCGGCGCTAGCGTCGTCGTGATCCGAACGACCGAGTTGAGGTAGGGCGGCTGGTCCGCCGGTCCGCCGACGGGACTCGTTTCATACAGTGGGGCGACACCTCGGTCGAGGTCCACCCGGATATACGGCTGTGCGTTCAGCGCCTCGACAACCGCCCGCATCGATACGCGTCGATCGCCGAGATTCGATCCCAATCCGAGATACGCGCTAACCGATTCTTCCCCGCTGGCCATGATCGTTTTCTACCACGACACCCGTGCGATTCGTTCCATCGCCTCGAGCGTTAGATCTTCCGGCACGGTCAATGCCAAGCGAACGAATCCCTCACCGGCCGTTCCGAAGCCCGAACCCGGTATGACTACGACGTTGGCCTCATCGAGCAGGCGCGTGGCGACGGTCATGGAATCCTTGCCGCCGGGGCAGCGCGCCCAGACGTAAAGCGTCGCATCCGGAACGTCGATTTCCCAACCGGCTCGGAGCAGACCATTCACAACGGCGTCGCGGCGGCGGCGATAGGTGCCGATCAGATCACTCAGTTCCGATCGATCGATGCCCTCGAGCGCAGCGATGCCCGCCTGCTGAATCGCCCCGAATGCGCCCGAGTCGAGATTGCTCTTGACCGCAGCAAGCGCCGAAACAACCTCGGCGTTGCCGACGGCAAACGCCAGCCGCCAGCCCGTCATGTTGAAGGTCTTGGAAAGCGAGTGAAACTCGATCGCAACGTCTTTCGCGCCGTCGACTTGCAGAATGCTCGCCGGCGGGTCTTCAAAGTAGACCTCGTTGTAGGCCGCATCTTGAGCGACGAGCAGGTCATTCTCGCGGGCGAACGCGACAGCCTCCTCGAAAAACGAAATGGGCGCGACGGCACCCGTTGGGTTGTTCGGATAATTCAGCCAGAGAATCTTGGCACGCTCTCGAATATCGTCGGGAATCGTGCTGAGGTCGGGCAGCCAGGAACGCTCGGCACTCAGCGGCACAACGTGACACTCGCCCCCGGCAAACACCGCGCCGGATACGTACACCGGATAGCCCGGCTCCGGTACAATCACCACGTCACCCGGATTGATGACCGCCAGCGGCAAATGGCCGATGCCTTCTTTGGCTCCGATCAGCGCGATCACTTCGCTCTTTGGGCCCAGGTCGACGCCGTATCGCTTGGCGAAGAACGCGGCCACCGCTTGGCGGAACTCGATCGTGCCGACACTCGGGGCGTAGCGATGATTGGCCGAGTCGCCGGCGGCCTCGCTCAGACGCTCGACGATGAAGTCGGGCGTCGGCAGGTCTGGGTCGCCCACGCCGAAGTCGATCACATCGCGACCGGCCTCGATCGCTTCACGTTTTTTCCGGTCGATCTCGACGAACAGATAGGGCGGTAGCTGTTCGAGCCGATCGGCGCGAAAGCCTTGTGCGGTTGTTGTGTTTGTCGCGTCAGCCATACCACTACCACCCCCAAAGAACAGCGGCTGCATGTTTACGCCGCTCCCAGGCTTTCGTCAATCCTACGACCGCCGGTCTGCTTCGCAGTGGTTCTGATTCCGACCAAGGAACGAGTGTTCTCTTCGCTGGGCGACGGCGACGCGTTGGACCTGCGACGGCCACCTAAACCCCGCCGGGCAGCGCGCCATGGCCCGCTCCGCCGCCGCGCCACTGGCCGCGCTCAACAAGCCCTAGCAGCGCAGGTGCAGCCGACATCGGCCGCCCCTAACGCAACATTTCGGTGCTTAGCGCATGGCGACAAGAGTCAGTCGACTCGTTCCTCAAGTAATCCCTCCATGACCGAGGCCGCTCTTGCAAGCGTTGCTAAATTGCGATCCGACAGTGATTTCATCATGGCCATCAATGTTTCAATGCGTTTCTGCTGTCCTCGCTGCAGCAGTTTCTTTCCTCGCGATGTAGGTCGCACTTGACGAACCCTTCGGTCGTTCGGGTCAGGCTCCACACGGGCGAGTCGTTGTGAAATCAGCCCCTGAACGAGACTCGTCATGGTCGGTTGCGATACCTGCTCGATGGACGCAAGCTCGCCCACAGTCTTAGGTCCAGTAAAGACCAGCACAGACAGCGTCGAGAGCCGCGCCGTGCTTATTTCGAGTTCCCTGTCAGCCAGGCGCAATCGACGAAGAAGCCGCAGCGACGCGCGATGAAGTCGGGTCGCAACAGCCTGACGATTTTCGTGATCCTTGCTCCTTGACGCGCCCATAATATATAGATAGGCTATCTATATAGCACAGTCAAGCGTAGAGGTGATATCGAGTTTGGTCAATTGGAGAAAAATCCCATGTCGTTTCCCCGTGCGAGCCAATGTTTCCTCGGATTCCTAATTCTAGAAAGGGCGATACTCATGACCACCACTGACCCGGTCCCCGATTCCACGATCACGGCGAGCGGCGCTGCGTCCATCCTGGCGGCGGTCTCTCAAAACGATCTATCGGGCGTAGAGCAACTGCTGGGCCATTCGCCGGAACTCGCCCGCACGAGAAACGACGAAGGTACGTCACTGCTCCTGCTTGCAAAATACACCGGCGCGGAAGAAATCGCAAAGCGAATCTTGCAGGATCGCGACGACCTGGATATCTTTGAGGCCGCCGCCACGGGAGATGTCGCGCAAGTGCAGGGCTTGATCGCCGGGAATCGGGACATGTTGAGCGAATTTTCGGCGGACGGTTTTACACCTCTGCATCTTGCGACGTTTTTCAAGCACATTGGCGTAGTTCGACTCCTGCTGGCGAACGGTGCCGACGTTGATGCGGTCGCGCGGAACAAGTCTGCGGTCCGCCCCATCCATAGTGCAGCAGCGACCCGAGACGCCCGCGTTGTTCATGTGATTCTTGCGGCGGGAGCCGACCCGGATGCGAAACAATCTGGCGGGCATACCGCGCTGCACTCGGCCGTAGTTCACAATAACATCGCCATGGCGACAACATTGCTTGCGGCGGGTGCTGATCCCACGATTACCAATGACGAGCACCAATCGGCACTGGATCTCGCACAGCGCGCGAAGGCTAACTCAATCAAGAGCCTGTTGCAGGCTTTTCTGGACCACCGTTCGCAATGAGGGCCATCGCAACCGTCCAAAGTCGCATGGCGGTGCCCCGAAGTACCCGGGCTTGACCATGCCACCTACTGTTCGAAACTGTCTTCTAAGAAATCGCGTGCCGATGCGTTATGCTGTTTGGAGGTTATCGCCATGCCCTACAAACGAAACCCTGGAATCTTGATCGCTACGGCGATCGTCGCGCTGCACTTGCTGATCCCGGCCGCAGGTTGCGTTGGACTTGTACCGCTCAACGTATTCTTTGAGCGATTGCGGAACGATCCGCGAGGAACTCTCGTTCTACAGCGCAGATTCGTCCCAAACAGTCGGAAGTACGTGGAAGCGGGCGTGGATCGTGCCAAAGTCGTCGACGCTCTGACCAGGATTGCGATGAATCCGTGGTTTTCAGAAGGCCATGAAGCGGTTCGGGCGTTAGCCTACATTGCAGCCGAGCTCGATGAAGAGCAATTCCAAGAGGCGCTGTTACGTATTGTAGTGAGCGATGTGAGGACTTTTGGTTCGCGCGCCGTAGCGAGCGAGTTCTTGAGACTGAGAGCGGCCGAATCGATTCGGACCAGGGTTCTTGAGTATGTTAGGTCCCATTGGTGTAGCTGGGAGGCTATGGAGGCGGGAATAATCCTGTTCTTTCACGGCGACGTTCGATACCTGCAATTCCTCGAAGAGAAGATCGAAGCGAAAAAGGATCAGCGAGAGCAGGGAAGTGCTTACAACCTCTGTAGGGCTACGTCTGTGTTCCATGTGCGTCAGATGCGTCTAGCGCACGAACCGAAGCCTGACATACTGCGGGCTATTGCCTCCTCGGATCGGACCGTCAGTAGGGAGTATCTCGTGCAGCGAGCGGCGTTGCGCGGTGCCGATCTAAAACCGTATGCGGCGGCGGTCGTAGAATTCCTAAGTCTCCCCGAAGAACTCACTCAGCAGGCATTGAAGATACCGGTGATCCAATTGTGCCATGAACTGGGAATGTTCACGCCCGAACAGGTCAAGAGATTTCCACTCGCGGCCCCTATCGTGATTGCCGGTCTGTCCGACACCGTCCCCTGGGCGACGGAATTCCAGGCCAAATGGCTTAAAGAGCACAGGTTTAAGAAAAGCGACGTGGCCGGGGATTAGCGTACGAGCATCTAGTCGTGTCATCCGCACACCGCCGCAGCATGGCGGCGCCCCGGCGAACCGGGGCTTGACCATGCCACCCACAGCCAGGCTGCTACATCGAGAGAACAATTCCTCGCGCTCGACGTGCATGGTCCACTTCGATATGCTGCCCCGAGTGCCGGAGAATGGCTCGCGGCCGGGTGGCATGGTCAAGTCCCGGCGCGTCGGGACCGCCATGGAGTCAAAACGACGCGCGGACCGCGCTAGTGCGAACGCAATCCACAGACACAGCGATCACAAGGAAAAATCGATGACACGAATCACGAAATCATTGGCTCGGATTCTGGCGGCTTTCGGCATGATTACGGCCGGCGGCTGCGCTACCACGCACGGGGCCGAGCTATTCACGCCCGAGCACGTGGCAAGGCTGCGCAGCGTCGGCTCTGCGGAAATCTCGCCGGACGGCCGGATGGTGGCCTACACCGTGTCGGTGCCGCGCCGACCCTTTGAGGACGAAGATGGACCGGCCTGGTCCGAGCTGCACGTGACCGATCTGAGCGGCGCGTCACGACCGTTCATCACCGGCGAGGGCAGCGTCGGGTCGATCCACTGGACGCCCGACGGCAACGGTATCTCCTTCCTGGCCAAGCGCGGCAAGGACAAGCACCGCTCGCTTTACGTGATCCCCATCGACGGCGGTGAGGCCCGCAACGTGCTCAGCCACAAGACGGCCATCGGCTCGTACGATTGGAGTCCCGACGGCTCGCGCGTTGCGTTCCTCGCCACCGACAAGAAGGACAAGCGGATCAAGAAACTCGCGGACAAGGGCTTCGGCCAGGAGGTCTACGAGGAAGAGCTGCGCTTCACCCGAGTGTGGATCGGCACGCCGGACGACGACGATGCCGAGTCACGCATGCTCGAGCTGGAGGGTTCTGCATCGGGGCTACACTGGAGCCCGGATGGCAAGCGCCTCGTCGTCGCACTCGCACCGACGCCGCTCATCGACGACCGCTACATGAAGCGCAAGGTCTACGTCGTCGACGCCGAAAGCGGCAAAACGCTCGCCCGCTTCGACAACCCCGGCAAGCTCGGTCAGGTTGCGTGGAGCCCGGACGGGAAGCGCCTTGCCATGATTCTGGCCGAGGATCTTCACGACCCTTCGGCCGGTCGGCTCATGGTCGCCTCGGCGAGCGGCGGACCGCTGAAAGACATTCTCCCGAACTACGAGGGTCAGGTCGGCAGCATCGCCTGGCAGGACAACGACACGATCATGTTCCTCGGCGACGAGGGCGTCTGGACCACGCTGCAGGAGATTCGCTACGACGGCACCGGGCGAAAGACGCACATGGGCACCGGCGAGGCGGTCATGTTCGGCCTGCGTCTCTCGAAGGATGGGCAGATTGGCGTGGTACGCGGCCAGAGCGATCGCCATCCCAGCGAGGTCTACGTCATGGCCCACGGCGACGCCGGACCGAGGCGACTCACCGACACCAACCCCTGGCTTGCCGACATGCGCTTCGCCAAACAGGAGGTGATCACCCACAACGCCAGGGACGGGCTTCGGCTCGAGGGCATC
>JADFRH010000025.1:10316-13354 GCA_022561415.1 Planctomycetota bacterium | reverse complement strand
CTTTCCGCACGCCTGTGCCGCGTCGGTGTGAACCAGAATGCCCCGTTTGTGGGCCAGCTCGGCGATTCTCGCGATCGGCTGGATCGTGCCGACCTCGTTGTTGGCCTGCATGATCGTGACGAGAATCGTGTCGGGACGGATGGCGTCGTCAACAGTTTGAGGATCGACCAGCCCATGCGAATCGACACCGACGTAGGTCACCTCGAAACCGCGACGCTCGAGATAGCGGCAGGGGTTCCCGACGGCCGGGTGTTCGATAGCGGAGGTGACGATGTGCCGTCCACGTTCTCGCAGGGCGTCGGCCACGCCCTTGATCACGTGGTTGTTTGACTCCGTCCCGCTTGAAGTGAAGACGACTTCCCCACTCGTGGCCCCCAAGAGATCGGCCACCTGGGCTCGAGCATCCTCGATCGCCTCGCGAACACGTTTCCCCAGGGCGTGGCTGCTGGAGGGGTTGCCGTGCAACTCTCCAAGAAACGGCCACATCGCCTCGCGGACGAGGGGATCCACAGGCGTCGAAGCGTTGTAGTCGAGATAGATCAAGTCTGACTCCCCAAGAACCCTCGGCGAATGTTACGCAATGCGAAATACTATCAGACTTGCGCGAAAGGTCGACGCGCGGTTGGACCTAGCGCCGGACCGAACTGGAGTAACGCCGATTTTCGTGGTCGAGTGTCAGGTCGCGCTGGGGACCGAATACTGAGCTCAGCGAAAAGGTAAAGACCGCACTGTCTCGGCCACGTCAACGCGTCGGGCGCAGAATCGCTGCGGTTCGTCATGGCTCGTGTCCGGGATGTACGGCCGAATCCAAAGAATTCTTCTCGAAACGTGCGTGCTCGATGCGACGCTTGTCGCTCGGTTTGTTCTTTCAGTACTCCCGCGCCTTCGGCTTCGACCGCGCACGTGCCTGCGCGCCGTTAGACCGGTGAGCGTCGTAACCTTGGCCAACGGGCCGATTCGCCGCGTATTCATGGTGCGCGGACACGGTACAAGAGTGCATGCTATCGAAGCAATCCACTGTTCGCTCCAGACTACCAACAATTCGGTGGTTTGACCTAACCCGAAATTACGGAACGTAGCAATCTCGGTCGAGTGGCAGAAGTACCTCGTTAATTTCACCTGGATTACGGGTTTCCCGCAATAGCACGGGACCGGTATATTCACCGATAATTACAGTGCGAGTGTCCGGTTTCATCACTTTGTTGCCTGAGAACCGAGTACGCATTCGCGTCGGATTCCGCGAGCGCTTCCGGGCTCGTAGGGTTCCAAGGGAGCTGGTCGATTCGTACCGTGGTGTCTTCACTTGCCAAAACTGTATCCGTCTTGCTCGTCATAGAGCGATCGCGCGAGTCGGACGCGCTCGTCGACCGATTAAACCGGGAAGAAGGCATCGAAATCGCTACCTGCACAAGCAACGGCGTCGCCGTGGCAGTGGAAATCGAACCGAATGTTGTCGTGTTTGACATCGACGTACCGGACGTGATCTGTTTCGAGACCGCACGAGTGATCCAAAGGACCCATCCGCGTTGTCGCCTGATGTTCATCGGCGCGGAAGTCGACGATCATTCCATCCAAGAAGCACTTGATGTCGGCGCGCTGGCTTACCTGACCAAGCAAGAGCCTCCCAGCGCAGTCGCGACGGCGATGCGCGAGGTCGCCAACGGACGTGCCGTGTTTTCCGGGCGGGTGTGCGAGCGATTCGTGGTCGAGTCGGACGAATCCACCGATCCCAGACGCACAAGAGCACGCAAAAATCTCCTCACGGCGCGCGAGATCGAGATCGTTCGCTACATTGCCCAGGGGCTTGCAGACAAGGAAATCGCAGCCGCAGCAAACATTAGCACCAAGACCGTCGAAGCCCATTGTGCCCATATCAGAAACAAGCTGGGCGTGCGCGGACGGGTCGATATCGCCCGCTTCGCCATTCGCGAGGGACTGGCGTCGGCCTAGAGCAAGCTCTGTCACACGCCCCGCCGCCGTTCGCGACAATGAGAGCGACAACCTGTCATCGAAGACGGTTTAGGTCGTTCTTGGCAATCATGCAACATCCCCGAGGCGCAGGCCTCACAACGAATGGCACCAGGCCGCGAGTTTGCGTACCCCCAAAGTTGACGTGCCTACCGACGTACCGGACCATGGTACCGATTCGAGTCGTGCCGCCCGGCGTGATGCGTGGCCACGACTCAATTTCGAGGGCTCGCCATGAAGGTCTTGATCGCCGACAAGTTTGACGCGTCGAGTGTTGAATCGCTTCGCGCCTGCGGCTGTCAGGTCGAACATGACGCCGCACTGCAAGGCGATGCCCTGTGCGAGGCAATCGCGAAGACGAATTGCCGCGTGCTGATCGTCCGTGGAACCAAGGTGACGGCCGAGATGCTTGAAGCAGCCGATGCGCTAAGCGTGGTCGTTCGGGCCGGCGCCGGCGTGAACTCGATCGACGTAGCGGCCGCCTCGCACAGGAGCATCCTTGTGGCCAACTGCCCCGGCAAGAACGCCGTCGCCGTTGCGGAGCTCACGTTCGGGCTGATCCTCGCGCTCGACCGGCGCATCGTGGAGAACGTCACGGACCTGCGACGCGACGTGTGGAACAAGGCCGACTACGCGAAAGCCCGAGGCCTCAAGGGCCGCACGCTGGGCATCGTCGGCATGGGCAGAATTGGGCAGGCGGTGGCGACCCGAGCGCTGGCCTTCGAGATGGACGTCGTCGCCTGGAGCCGCTCGTTAACCGAAGGCGCAGCCAAGACGGCGGGCATCCAAAGATGCCCGAGCCCCGCCGAGGTAGCGTCGCGCTGTGATGTCCTGACCGTGCATCTGGCCGCGACGCCCGAGACCAAGGGAATCATCAGCGCGGAAGTGCTCGGACGGCTCAAGCAGGGGGCTTACGTCATCAACACCGCCCGGGCCGACGTCATGGACTTCGACGCCCTGGCGGCGATGACGGTCGAGCGCGGCATTCGCGTCGGGCTCGACGTTTATCCCCACGAACCCGCAGGAGGCCAAGGCGCGTTCGCCGATGGCATCGTCAAGGCAGGTGGCGT
>JADFRH010000025.1:0-10306 GCA_022561415.1 Planctomycetota bacterium | reverse complement strand
GCACACACCATATCGGCGCTTCGACCGACCAGGCGCAGAGCGCCATCGCGGTGGAGACCATTGCGATCGTCAAAGACTATTTGCGAACCGGCACGGTTCGCAACTGCGTCAACCTCTGCGCGAAGACGCCGGCCACCTATCTGGTCGTGGTTCGCCATCGCAATCGACCGGGCGTGTTGGCGCACATACTCAACGCGATCAGCCTGGCCGGAGTCAACGTCAGTGAGATGGAGAACATCATCTGTGAGGGGGCGGTATCGGCGTGCGCACAGATCAGGCTGGACGGTCCGTTGGATGCCGATGTGCTTCGCAACATCGAGCGAGGCAACGAGCATATTTTCGCCGTGACGCAGGCGCGAATCGGCGCGTAGCCGTCAGCAATAAGCTGTCAGCGGTCGGCAGCAGGCTCTTCACTACCAACTCTTCACTCTTCACTCTTCTACACCGCCGCGGCTTCGATCTCTTCGGTCACCGTCTTGCCGGACGCGGATTGAACGGGTTTCGGCTCGGGCTCTTCCCCGAGCGCACAATCCGCCGCCTGCTGTAGCATGTCTAGCTGCGTCGCGACCATAGCCAAGCCGTTGCGGCGCTCGTGGTCGTCGCCGCTCCCGGCTTGATTCAACGCATCGCGGGCCTGACCGATCAACATCAGCTCGGTGCGCCTTGCTACCCTGAGCGACTCGACGGCGCGGCCGCACACGGCGTACAGCTCCTTGAATTCGTCCTTCTTGCGCAGCGGTCGAAGCGTGGGAATCTGTCCGGCGGCGAGCTGACTCATGTAGCGCTGGAGAACGAAGACCGGACCGCATATCCGGTGCGTGGCGATGATGCACCAAAAGCTCAGCGCCCCGGCCGTTACTGCGGAAAGCACAATCGCAGAGATCAACACGACGGACGTCACGTTGGCAACGTACGAATGCGGCTGCAGGACGCGCATTCGTGCCTGCTCGTGCAACACGGTGTAGAGGATCGTGCTGATCACGGACGTCGTGCAGAACACGGTGAGGCCGATCGTTAGCGTGTACTTCCACTGAAACGCGGGGTTAATGAAGAATAGCCGGCGACGACCGGGCTTACCGCCGGCCCGGTTCACGTTTCCAGATTTGTCCGTTGCCATGGATAGACCCCTTCAGTCCGTCTGGGCGCATGCGTATCACAATGACTTCGCAAAAGCTTACGATACGTGTCTCATCGGCAGGAATTCGGGCGGATTTGATTCCCTTATCGGCCTGTACGGCAGCGGTCGGGTCGCGGAGCTTATCGGCCCAAGACGAATCGAGACCGGCCGTTCGTCCATTCTACTCCACGGTTACGCTCTTGGCGAGGTTGCGGGGCTTGTCGACGTCGCAGCCGCGGATGAGGGCGGCGTGGTAGGCGATCAGTTGCAGCGGAATGACCGTGAGAAGCGGCTGCAGGGGTTCGGGCGTGTCGGGAACGTAGAGCACATGCTCGACCAGCTTCTTGATCTCGCGGTCACCCTCGGTGGCGATGGCGATGACCTTGCCCCCTCGGGCGCGAACCTCGGAGATGTTGCTGATGATCTTTTCGTACTGGCTGCCGGACGTGGCGATCACGACCACCGGCATCGACTCGGTGATGAGTGCGATGGGACCGTGTTTCATCTCGGCCGCGGGGAGACCCTCAGCGTGAATGTAACTGATCTCCTTGAGCTTGAGCGCCCCCTCGAGCGCCACCGGATAGTTGTAGCCGCGACCGAGGTAGAGCCAGTTGTCGGCCGAAGCGTAGATCTTGGCAACCTTCTCGGCCTCTTCGCCTTGCTCGAGAATCTTCCTGACCTGTTCGGGAATCTGCGATAGCGCGGAAATGAACTGTGCGGCGGCCGCGGACGAAAGATGCCTCCGGCGACCGATATAACAGGCCATGAGCGCCAGCACTGTTACCTGGCCCGTAAAGGCCTTCGTGCTCGCCACGCCGATCTCAGGGCCGACGTGAAGGTAGACGCCGGCGTCCGTTTCGCGGGCGAGCGTCGAGCCGACCACGTTGACGACGCCGAGGGTCATCGCCCCGCGCTGCTTGGCCTCGGCCATCGCGGCCAGGGTGTCGGCCGTCTCGCCGCTCTGCGACACGGCCACGACGACCGTGCCGTCGTCGATGATCGGATTGCGATAGCGCAATTCGCTGCCGTATTCGGTTTCAGTCGGAATGCGAGCGAGCTCCTCGAACAGGTATTCGCCCACCAACGCGGCGTGCCACGCCGTCCCGCAGCCGGTGAGGATGATCCGCTTGGCCCGCACCAGCTCGCGCGTGGAATCGGCGAGGCCGCCGAGATACACCGCGCCCTCGCGCGTGTCGATGCGCCCGCGTAGGCAGTTCTCCAGCGATTCCGGCTGCTCCGCGATCTCTTTCTGCATGAAGTGGTCGTAGCCGGCGAGTTCGATCTCCTCGAGCGACCATTCAATCTCCTGGACCTCCTTCGCGACGGGAATCGCATCCAGCGTGGTGAGTCGTAGATCGTCGGGTGTGAGGCGGGCCATTTGCCCGTCCCCGAGGTAGACGACCTGGGTGGTGTGGGCGAGCAGGGCGGCCGCGTCCGACGCCAGGAGGTGTTCACCCTTTCCGACGCCGACGATCAGGGGGCTTCCCTGGCGGGCGGCCACGACGACGTCGGGCTCGTCCGCGCAAATGACCGCGATGCCGTACGTGCCGGAGACTTCGTGCAGCGCCGCGCGCACGGCCTTCTCCAAATCGCCCGCGTACAAGCGCCCGATCAGTTGAGCAATGACTTCCGTGTCGGTCTCGCTTCGGAACGTGACGCCCTCGCGCTGAAGATAGGTGCGCAGGGCGCGATCGTTCTCGATGATCCCGTTGTGGATCACCGCGATGCGCCCGGTCGCATCCTTATGGGGGTGGGCGTTGCGATCGGTCGGGGCGCCGTGTGTCGCCCAGCGTGTGTGGCCTATGCCGGTCGTGTGCGGCATCCCCACGTCGAGGATCTGCTCCAACGCCGACAGCCGCCCGGCCGACTTGGTGACCTTGATCTCGCCGCCGTCAACCAGGGCGACCCCGGCCGAGTCGTACCCGCGGTATTCCAGCCGGCGAAGCCCCTCAACAAGAATGGGCAGGGCCGGACGACTCCCGACGTAAGCGACGATTCCACACATGTTCCTAGTGCTCCAGACGACGGGAACGCCCCTCTGCTCAGGTGGCGCAACCCACGATAGCCCCGCCAGCCGGAGCCTCTGCCGATTATCGGTTATTTTGACCGCAGTACAACGATGTGCCGCGTACCAAACGCCGTATAATCGCTGCCATCAAGGAGGACCGCCAATGCCCAACCGAACCGAAGCCCGAGCCCGCTTGCCAAAATCACGCGATGCCGAGAGATCCGCTGACCTTTTTTCGGACCAACGTCGCGGAAATCGGGCGGCGGTGCGGCCGCTGGCCCTGCGCATGAGGCCCCGGACAATGGACGAGTTCGTCGGGCAGGCCCATTTTCTGGGCGAAGGAAAGCTGCTTCGGCGCATGCTGGCTTCCGATCGCCTCACCAGCGCCCTTTTCTACGGCCCGCCCGGAACCGGAAAAACCACGCTGGCGATGGTGATTGCCGACACGACGTCCGCGCATTTTGAGCAGGTCAACGCGGCCGCCGTCGGGGTGAAAGAGATCCGCGTGATACTCGCCGAAGCCCGCGAGCGCCTGGAATCGACGGGACATCGGACAATTCTGTTTGTCGACGAGCTGCACCGATTCAGCCGATCGCAGCAAGACGTGTTGCTTGGCGATGTCGAGGAGGGCGTGATCACCCTGATCGGCGCAACGACGGAGAACCCCTTCTTTGCCGTCAACTCGCCGCTCATTTCGCGCAGTCAGATCTTTCAGTTCGAGGTCTTGTCCGAAAGCGACATTCGGCTGCTGCTGAATCGGGCGCTGATCGACGTCGAGCGCGGACTGGGATCGCACCGGGCCGTTCTGACGGAAGAGGCCGCCGATCATCTGGCCACTATGTGCGACGGCGATGCCCGGCGGGCGCTGACCGCCCTGGAGGTGGCCGTTCTGTCACAGATTGATCGGGGCGATCAAACCCCGACCGGCATCGTCATCGATCTGGCGATGGCCGCGGACTCGATTCAGCGGAAAGCGTTAAACTACGCGGCCACAGGAGACGAGCACTATGACGCCGTGAGCGCCATGATCAAGTCGATTCGCGGCAGCGATCCGGATGCGGCCGTCTATTGGCTCGCCCGTATGCTCGAGGCCGGGGAGGATCCGCGGTTCGTCGCACGGAGAATCGTCATCAGTGCGGCGGAGGACATCGGCAACGCCGATCCGCACGGGCTGGTTCTCGCCCAGGCGGCGGCCGATGCCACGATGATGATCGGAATGCCCGAATGTCAATTGCCGCTGGCCCAGGCGGCTATCTACCTCGCCTGCTGCCCGAAGTCGAACGCGGCGGCGAAGGCCATTTGGTCCGCCGGCGCCGACGTTCGAGAGGGCCGAACGCTCCCGGTGCCCAAGCACCTGCGCGGCACGGGCTATCGCGGTGCGAAAAATCTGGGATCGGGTGAGGGCTACCGGTACCCGCACGACGCGAGAAGCGGTATAGTCCCGCAAGAATACCTCGGCGTCGACAAGGTCTACTACACGCCGACGGATCGAGGCGCCGAAGCGAAGATGGGCGAGTATCTTGACAAGGTACGCCGCGCTTCGGCCGATGACGAGGGACGTCAAGACTGATCTCCCTGCTCGCGAGCGAATAAGTTGTCCGAGAAGAAAGAACTACGCCAGCGCTTACGCAGGACGTTGAGCGAAATCCCCGCCGAGGAACTGGAGACCCGATCACTCCGTGCGTGTTGCCGCCTCTTCGAGCAGCCGGAGTACGTCAAGGCCGAGGTGATTATGGTGTTTCTGCCTCTGCCGACTGAAATCGACACGGGACCCATCGTGCTTCGCGCGTGGCAGAATCGAAAGCGCGTTCTCGCGCCGAAGGTGAGTTGGAGCCAGCGCAGGATCATGCCGGTTGAGATTCGCTCGTTGACCGACGACCTGACCGTGTCCCAAGAGGGCATTCGCGAGCCGGTGTCGGGGATTCCGTTCCCGATTTCCATGGTGGACCTGGTGATCGTTCCGGGGCTGGGTTTCGACGAGTTCGGCCATCGATTGGGCCGCGGTCGCGGATTCTACGATCGGTTTCTCGCCCACCCCGAACTTTCCGGCACATCCTGCGGATTGGCGTTCGAGTCGCAGATGACACCCAACGTTCCGGTGGGACCGCTCGATCGAGCCATCGGCATGTTGGTCACGGACGAAACCGTAAGGCGGTTTAATTCCTAAACCGGGAGAATTACGAGTTGCGAATTACGAGGTACGGCTGACGAACGCATAATTCGTAATTTCCGGGCGAAACCGGCCGCTGGACGCTGCGACAGAATAGAGCTTGCCCTATTCAGAGGAACCCGTGTCGGCACATCGCGCCTGCATGCACAGCTTGACGAGGTAGTCCAGATCCGACCGAACCTCCGGCGTGATCTCCTCGGTGAGATGCTCCTCGACCGTGGCCGCCGCTTCGGTAAGGACTTCAAACCCATAGCTGCTGCCCTGGGCGCGCACCGTTCGCACGTGCCCACGCAGCACTTCGATTTGCCCCGAACGGGCCGCTTGCTCAATCTCACGCACCTTGCCCGAGAGCTCCTGCACGAAAGCGTTGATCAGTTCGGTCATGGCGGGATCGTTGTAGAAGCTGCTGAAGAGCGGTTCCCGGCGAAGTGATTGGAGTAGTGATCGAACATCCTCTTGCGTGAACGGTTTGGCCAGCACCAGATCGCAACCAGCCGCGATACTTTTCTCACGTTCGCCGTCGTTGACCAGCGCGGAAAACGCGACAATCGTTTGCGAGTACCCCTGGCTCCGCAACTTCTTGACAACTTCAAATCCTTGACCGTCGTTCATTTCGACGTCGAAGAGGATGACATCGTACCGGTTTTGCCCGACCAATTCCCCGGCGCGCTTGGAATCCTTGATGTGTTCGACGTCCGCGTTCAGATGCGACAGATGGAACTCGACCAGCCGTGCCAGCGACTCATCCTGTTCCACCAGAAGCACGCGCGTGCGGCCCGCGTCGGGGCAGAACAGTGCGGGATCGATACGCTGCGAAAACTGGACGCGAACGTCGTGAATGTTCTCCTCCAAGTAGGTGCAATACGTGACAACGGCGGACACGGTGGTCCAAGTGCCGTGGAGCGTCACCAGCTGCACGCAGCATCGCGTACCGGTGTGGAGAAAACTCCCGTGAAGAAACCGCAGCTCGGTTTCGTTGATCCGCCTGGGTTGCACCGCGTAACGGGTCGGCGTGACCGCACCGGGCTGAAGGATGTCGATGATCAGCCCCTTACGGCGATAGGCGTACTCCCGCGCGCTCGCATCCGCAGACGATGCGTGCTCGGCGCCATCCAGACGATCCATGAGATCGGCGACTTGGTCGTCGGAAAGCCGGATGGTACGTATCGCTGAACGTGTCGACTCGGCATCGCGCACGGAGTCTTCTCCTCGTTGAATCCGCCGGCGACGAAGCCGAGTACGGTTGATCCGGAAAGCGGCACCGACATCGGTCGACCATTTCGCCTCGACCGCGCGGACCCGATAACCGCCGACACCAGTCGGCAATCCACGGATTCTCCTGGACTCTTCGGCATGAATGAAGATGCTGATTAGGTCGACGGGTAGCCCGGAAAGTCACCGTCAACACACCCTGGATGTCTCGAGCCGAACGAAGGCGCCAACGCCGCGCGACGCACTGAATTTCAGCAATTCTCGGACGGAACCCATGACCGGGCGTGCCGCGGACCATCCGAGACCCTCCAGCGAAAACGGCGTCTAAACCTCAATTGGTTTGCGGCAGACGGCATGAGAGAATACGCTGGCCGGCGTGCCGAACCGATCTCTTTGGTCGCGGCGGCAACCGGGGAACCCTTACATGACGACCCACACACTCAGAATGACCGCGCCGCCCGCCACGTATCGCGATCGGCGCCGGCGCCTGGCCGAGAAGCTCCAGCGACCGATCCTGCTCTGCGCCGGCCGGCCCAGCGCCCGCCACTACGCCACCAACACCTACCCGTTTCGCGCGGGAAGTTCGTATCTCTACTTCGGGGGACCGCCCGTCTGCGGCGCCGCGATCCTGATCGAACCCGGCAGCGACGGCGAAGACGGCTGCACGCTCGTGCGCGATCTCCTCGGCTTCGACGATGTCGTGTGGATCGGCGCGACGCCCTCCGACACCCAGCTTGCCGAAGCCGCCGGTCTGAGTAAAGGCGACCTGTTGTCTCCCGACCAACTGCCCGGCCGTCTGCGCAACCGCACGGCCGGTCTCACGGCACCGCCGTGTCCCAAGACGCGGGAGTGGCTCACCTCGCTCGGCGCGACACCGGCCGAGCCGGATGAACTCCTGGCGATCATCGATCTACGCCTCTACCAGGACGAGCATGAGCTAGCGGCCATGCGAAACGCCGCCAAGGTAGGCGCCGATGCGCATCGGGCGGCCATGAGAGTGACGCGCCCCGGTCGCCGGGAGAGCGACGTGGCGGCCGCGTTGCTGTCGATCTACACGGCCGTGCAGTGCGGACCGTCCTTCACTCCCATCGTCAGCATTCACGGCGAGGTCCTACACAGCGAAAGCTATCCCAACGCGCTGGCGGCGGGCCGGTTGCTGCTGGTCGACTCCGGTGCCGAGGAGCCCGGCGGCTACGCCTCCGACATCACACGAACTTATCCCGTTAGTGGAAAGTTCTCGACCATCCAGCGCCGGCTCTACGACACCGTTCTGCGAGCCGAGCGCGAAGCGATCGCGGCCTGTGTTCCGGGCAGGCGTTTCCGCGACATTCACGACCTGGCCGGTCGGATCATCTGCGAGGGGCTGGTCGAGGCCGACCTGCTGCGAGGCGACGCGGCCGAGCTTTCGGCGCGCGGAGCGCACACACTGTTTTTCCCACACGGGCTCGGGCATCTGTTGGGCCTCGACGTTCACGACATGGAAGACTTCGGCGACTTGGCCGGCTATGCGAAGGGTAGAGAGCGTCGCCCCGAATTCGGTAACAAGTTCCTGCGACTGGATCGAGACCTCGCGCCCGGTATGACCGTCACCATCGAACCCGGCATCTACATCGTACCGGCCATCTGGGAGAACGATGAACTGACCGCCCCCTTTGCCGACGCCGTCAATCGACCGGCCATTGAGGCGCTCATTAAAGATCAGTTCGGCGGCATTCGCATCGAAGACGACGTACACATTCGCGCGGGTGACGCGGGACCGGAGGTTCTCACGGCCGACCTACCCAAAGACGCCGACGCCGTAGCAGCCCTCGTCGGCAGCGACTGAGTTTCCCGAACCGCGACCGTAACAGGCTGTCGGAATAGTCCGAACGGCTCGCAGAAAGCGGCACTTTCCTTGTCCAAGACTAGGTATTTGGACCCGAAAGTACCCTCAAGACACGTGTCGGCATAATCGAATCGCATTATTCCGACAGCCTGTTTCGCCCCGTGGCTACGTGCCATCGCCCCGCCGGGCTCGAAGGGGAGCGACGTGTCAGCCCGGGGCAACGCCAGGCAACGCCCTGGGGGATCGGAACACAGTGTCGGAGCCCTGAAAGGGCCCAACAGCATGTGCCGAACAAGAAAGTGTTCGCCTCGTATTGCCGCAAGGTGCTCGTGGGGCTACATGTTCTTCAAGCGCTGCTCTTTGTCATGTGTCTGCAGGGCTCGGATCATCTCGTCCATCTCGCCCTGCATAAATTTTTCCAGACTGTAGATGTCCACGTTGATGCGGTGATCGCTGATGCGGTTTTGGGGGAAATTGTACGTTCGGATCCGCTGTGACCGGTCGCCGCTACCGATCATGGTTCTCCGAGCGCTGTCGCGCTTGGCGTCGGAAGCTTGGCGATGATGATCGTACACGCGAGTGAGCATGATCCGCCGCGCTTTCGCGCGGTTCTTGTGTTGACTCTTTTCGTCGCGCATGGAGACGGTGATCCCGGTTTCCTTGTGCATGAGTCGAATGGCGGATGAGACCTTGTTGACGTTTTGTCCACCCGGCCCGCCGGAACGCGATATAAACTCGTCGACGTCGGTGTCCCAGTTGATGTCGATGTTGAGATCTTCCGGTTCGGGCAGTACGGCCACCGTCGCGGCGGAGGTGTGGACGCGTCCTTGGGCTTCGGTTTCCGGCACGCGCTGGACCCGGTGCCCGCCGCCTTCGTATCCCAGCCAGCGGTAGACTTGCGCCCCCTTGATGCTCATCGTCAATTCTTTGAATCCGCCCAGATTATTGCCACTCTGGTCGAGAACTTCTATTTTGAAGCCTTTGCGGTCGGAGAATCTGACATACATTTCGTAGAGATCGCGGGCGAACAGGGCGGCTTCATCGCCGCCGGTTCCCGCGCGGATTTCCATGATGATCGAGTCGATGACCGCATCGTCGTCGGTGACAATGGCTTCTTTCAATCCATCCAAGCGTCGATCGTGGTCCGCCTGGAGAGACTCGAGTTCCGATTCCGCCATTTCCCGCAGGTCGGCGTCTTGGGAGCGATCGGCGAGGATTTCCCGGACTTCGGCAGACGTCAGCTCAGAGAGAGCGGCGTGGCCGCAGACGACGTGGTCATCGCCATTACCGAGGGCGGCGAAACGCCCTTCGTCATCGGCACGGCGTGGCAGGGCCTGGAAGCGGACGCGCGCGTCTTTTTTGTTTACAACAATCCCACAGAACGGCTGCGCGCGCAGGTAGAGCGTTCGCGTGCGGTGATCGAAGAGCCGCGCATCACCGGACTCGAGTTGACCACGGGGCCGATGGCCATTCGGGGCTCCACCAGAATGCAGGCGACCAGCATCGAGCTGCTGGTGGTCGGCGCCGCGCTGGAGACCGCCCTGGTGGAGTTCCTGCAGGCGCGCCTGTCCGCCTCGGAGCGGAAAGCCTCCCGCGCCGTCATGCGAGCGCCGGAATGGTACACGGCGGCGTTCGAGGAACTGCTGGACCGGCTTTCGGACACGGCATCCATCCAGGCGCTGGCCCGGGCCGTGCGGTTCGAAGAGGAAATATACAGACGGGAAGGCACCGTCACCTACTGCGCGGACGCCTGCCTGCTCGACGTGCTGACGGACACGACCGAGCGGTCGCCGACCTTCGGGGTTCCAGCGCTGCGAAAAATAGACGATCGCGCATCGCCGCGGCCGTGGACGGCGGGCCGCCGCTTTGCGTGCCGACGCGCACGGTGACGATCGCCGACTCGCTCGCGGGCCGCGAGGCCGAGTTGGTCGCGGGCCTCGATTTCGGACCCCGGCTCGCGCTGGTCAGCGACGT
>JADFRH010000024.1 GCA_022561415.1 Planctomycetota bacterium | reverse complement strand
GCACGCGATTCGAGAAACTGGCCGTTAACTTTCATGGGATGCTTCAGTTGGCGATGATCCGCCGATACCTTAAAATACTGTTTTCAGACAGAGCCTAGTGCTCCATGATGGGTGGCATGGCCAAGCGAAGCGCCGCCATGTCTTTGGGACGAATGGTAGGCCACATCCGCCGGCCTGCGGGAACGCATGGCGGCGCACCGGAGTACCGGGGCTTGACCATGCCACCCTCCGAAACGTCAAAACGTCGAAACCTTCAACCTTGAAGCGGGCGCTCTTCACTCATCATCGGTGATCGCGACGACGGCTATTCGATCCCCCCACAGCCTTCGAGCCCGTGCGGCCATGCTCTTCACGAAGCGATCGGTGGAGATGACCACCGCATCGATGTTGAACCGCTCCGCCTCTTCGGGGCGACAGAGAGGTGATTCTAGAAACGTCGGCCCGAGCCTCTGAGGATTGTCGTCCAGAAAGGCGACGATCGCTGTCTTCGATCGCTCATAGACGTGGCGATTGCGTACCGTAAAACGTCCCGCTCCATAGACGGCCACACGCTGATGCCCCCGCGCGGAGAGTGCATCGAGCAGACGCTCGAGGGCGGCTGCTTCATCCGACGGCGCCGTCGCAAGCGTGGCTTCCGGCATCTCCTCGGCCAGCGCGGCGCTCGATTGCGGCTCGAACGTTCGCGCCAACGCGAAGTCATCACGGGGTGGGGTCACACGCTCCAGCGCATAGAGTCGAAATCGGCCTGCGCCCGTACCGCTCAATCGATAATCGAGGCCCAGATGTTTCCTCGCCGTCGCCGGGGCGAAGCAGTCCGACGTATCCAGCACGAAGTCGGGCGGCGAAGCGACCAGTTGCCGGTTCAGCCCGGCCTGCCAGCCGTGGCACATGGCGTCCATGTAGTACTCCGGCGCGACGATCGGCGTGTCGTAGCTCGCGTCAAGCAGAACATACGCCTGGTTGCACGGCCCGTAGACAAAGACGGAACGATTACGCACGATCGGTTTGATCTGCCGGACGAACGCCTCGAGTTGCCCATTCGCGGCTGTCTCGCCGACCGGGCGATACCCCCGCCAGCACCATTCGTTGAGCACGGCCGAATTCATTCGGTGCGCTCGCAAGGTGTTGAGCCACAGCCATAGAAGCCCGATGCCCGTCAACACGGCAATGCCCACCGGTCCGGTCGCGACCAACGTCGTCACGGCTGGAACTGCGAAGAGAGCCATGAGCGGCAGCAAGGGAATCTGATAGTACCAGCAGTCGGCCGCCTGGATCAGGTAGGCGACGGTAACACCCGCAAGCCAGAACCATATCATCGTGTGGCCGGTCGGTTGAAGAATGAGCCCGACGATCGCGAGCGTCGGTATGAGCGGCTGGCGTCGTAGCGTCCGAGTCAAACAGCGGAGTTTCTCAACGAGGCGCAATGTGACGGTGGACCAGTCTCGCCTCTGCCCGACGGCGGTCTCGTGCCCGAAGAGGGGCCTCAGCAGCGCGGCCGGGCTTCTTCCGTTACGCACGATCCACAGTACGTACAGAGCCAATGCCGACGCTCCGCCGATCAGCATGGGCAAGGCATGGTACGGAGCGATCAGCGCGGTCCCCGCGATAACGACCCCCAGCGCGATGGCCGAGCTGAGTTTGATGAAGAATGCTTCGCACGCCCAAACGAAAACACCGAGTGCGACCAAAGCGGCGCTGCCTGCGCTCATGCCGGCCGCGAGCAGCCCGATCGCGATGACGTTCCAGAGAATCCCGAACAGCTCACCGTTCTCGAAGTAAACTCCGTACTGCGCCTCGCTCGATACGAGTGCGAACAACACCAGCCCGGCATAGTAATAGACTAACTCGCCGCCCGAGAGCCGGCATGCCAGCAGCCCGACGGCCACCGCAGTCACGAAGTTGTACAAGGCAGCGAACAGCCGAGAGTAGGTCTTGTACGCGTCGTCTCGTCGGACCATCCCCTCACGCGGACGGGCGGTCACCAGATAGACGAGGCTGTAGAACAGCTCGGGAAGCACCTTGCTGCATCCGGCGAACCGGGCGTTCCAACCCTTCGAGAAGCGAAACTCTCCGGTTGCGATGGTGTGGTTGGAGACGTAGAAGCCCGTGTCGATGTGCAGGGGCAGCCGGCGAAACGGATGGCGCAGCCACAGATAGACCGGCAGGAAGGCGGCCGTCACCAGAGTCGCCGTCAACATCGTCCGGCCTCCTGCGAGGCGGCTCGGCCGTTCTGTACGACCGACTTGGTGGCGACGGCACCGACGAACACGTTCCAGAAGTAGCGCAGGTGCCGCACGGGTGTCAGTCCCGCGGCACTGAGCAGTCGGTCCAACGATGAGCGGCTGAACACCGTTCCCAGCCAGATGCCGGCCGAGGTCCCGGCGATCAGAGGCTGAAACCAGAGCGGTCCGTAGAGGTAAGGAACCCCGACGAACACGCGACCGTCGTGGGTTGACACGCGTCCCATTTCGGCAACCGCCTGCTGCGGCTCATCGAGGTGCTCCACCGTACTGCTGTTGAACACCAGGTCGAACGAGGCATCAGCGAAGGGCATGGCCATCAGATCACCGACGACCGCGGGAATCGCGGGGTCGCGGCGACGCGCCTCGCGCAGTGCCGACTCATCCTGGTCCATGCAGACGGCGAGCGCGACGTCATTTCGACGGGCAAACATGGAGCTGGCCGACCCCGGACCGGAGCCGGCCTCCAGTACACAAGAAGCGCCGCCCGGAACTCCGCGGCTCGGTAGATGACGCGATAGAAAATCGACCATGCGTCGATTGACGCCCTGGCGAAGCCAATCGTAGAAACGATACCAAGGAGAATTGAGCCCCCCTACAAATTGCCATGATCGCGACAGGCTCATGTTGGGAGCTTCCTTCCCACAAGCATGATCGACGACCCGAACGGCACGCTCCAGCGCCTCAGCAGGATACGCTCGAGCCGTGCCACGCCGAGCAGTGTCGAGTTTAGCCAACCGGGCAGGTAAGAGAGATCCGAACGTGGAGCCCCGCCCAGCGCCGGTGCAGCCTTGCGCAACAGACGCACGGCCGCTATGGCCGGAAAGAAGGCGGAGAACGCGTGGAACAAGCGAACGACCCGCAGGCCCGCGCCGCCGGCCAGCGTGCGAAGCCCCCGTCGCTCGAATCGGCGAACGCAGTGAACGGCCTCGTCATGCCTTGACAACAGCCATTGGTGTGCGGGAACCATGACAACCACCGCGCCGCCGGGCCGCACCACCCGAACGAGTTCACGCATGGCACCCAGCGGATCGACCTGCCGGGCCTGGAGCACATCGACGCAAACCACGGCGTCGAACCTCTCCTCCTCGAACGGAAGCGCGTTGACCGATCCCACGCACCGATTCGGCAATCCGTTCCCGTTCCACAGGGCGGCCGCGTGCGGCGAGAAGTCCACCCCATAGCCGTCGACGCCCGCCTTGAGAACGAGTTCGTGCAGGTGGCGACCCGAGCCGCACCCGGCATCGAGCACCCGCGCGCCCTCGCCCAGTCGCAGCGAAGACACGGTTTCGAGCAGCAGCTCGCGTACTGCGCGATACCACCAGTAACGTTCCTCGAACCGGACGAGGGTTTGATATTCGGCTGCTTCCACCGCAGTGATCGATCCGTGGGGTTTCGGGCCTTACCCGTGATATCGGCTGTTTCGCGCGCCGGACCTGAAAACTCGCATTCAGAGCCGCCGACCCCGGCGCGCTGGGGCTTGCCGCTCGATGATGTCCAGCACCTCGGCCATGCGCACCGCGTAGGTGTGCTCGCGAAGGGTCCGCTGTTGACCCGCCTCCGCCAGCGCTCGCCGTCTCGTGTCGTCGCCGAGAATGTTTCTCAGTTGCTCGACGCAGTCCTGGTTGCTCGTGAACGTCAACACTTCACGTCCCGGCTCGAACATGTCGTGCAGGTTGGCCTTCTCTTCGGTGAGCAGGCAGGTGCCCACGCCGGTCGCTTCGAACAGCCTCAGGTTGCCCGCGTGTGCGTTCGAGACCTTGCCCCGCACGTCGATCTGCGCGTGAAGATTGAGCGTGACTTTGGATCGCTTCAGGGCACGGTACATGTCGAGCCCCCACACCGGCCCGCGATGCACGCGCCGGATGGGCGATTCTTCGGGGAGGCTTTCCAGCCCGTATCCATACACCGCGACGTCAAACTCTAAGAGGATGTGCTCCAACCATTCGATTCGATCCTTGTGAACCGGTGCGAACCCGCCGACGAACGAAACGTCGACATCCTCGGGGGGCTCGCCGAGCTGCTCGAGCACGCGTTCGTCGAAGCCGAGCCGAACGCACTCCGCGCTGCGACCTTCATCGCGAAAGTGGTCCACGATGGGCGGCCAGGACGAGACGACAAGGTCGTAAGCGGCGAACGTTCGATCCGTAGGTAGCGATGAGGATACCTGTCCGACCAAGAGCCGGACCCCCTGCCGAATCTCGGTCAGAAACCGATCGCCGAGCGGGCACCACTCGAACACGTACACGACGTCGGGTCGGTAGTGGCTGATTTGCGCCGCGACGATACGCCGGCGCTGATCGTGAACGTTGCCCGAGAGTGCGAGGGCGTGTTCCTGCGCCCACTGCCTCTGCATGACGTCGGCGTTGGCAATCACCTCGGTCGCCTCGCAGCCGAGTTCGCGCAGGTAATGCGAATAGGCATCGCCGATGCTGAACCCCGTCGCGAACACGCGCCTTAGCTGAGCCTCGAACTCCAGCGATCCGAGACTCGGGTTGCTCGCATAGAGGCCGTCCAGAAAGTCGGGATAGTACGTTTGGATAAACAGGAACCGAGGTTTCATGGGTCTTCTCGGGATTGTTGTCGCATCGCCGGGTCGGGGTCGAACTCGGGTCTTAAGCGAGCCCCATCTTCGTTATCGGCCGCCAACGAGTGGCCGCGTAATCTTGCTCCAGTAAGTGCGTTTGCTGTCCGATAACAGACAAGCGGGTGAGTCGGACTACTTGGATAAGGGCGAGACTGCTCAGAGGTGAAGCGAAGCGTGATTCGAATCGGAATATCCGGGATCGGCGTCTGGGGACGCAATCTCCTCCGCAACGTCGTGTCCAATGAAGAGACGGCGCTGGTGGCGGTGTGCGATCCGGATCCCGCTGCGTGCCGACTGGCCGCGTCACTTCGACACGTCAAGCTCTGCCAGCAGTTCAACGAGATGATCGAGGACATGGGCCTCGACGCGGTCCTCGTCGCATCGCCGCCGAGGCTGCACTATCGACAGGCCCGCATGGCGATCGAGGCCGGTCTCGACGTCCTGGTCGAAAAGCCCATGTGCATGACGAGCGAACACGCCGGGGCGCTCGTCGCGCTGGCCCGTGATCGCGGGCGCGTGCTCATGGTGGGGCACACGTTTCTCTACAGCAACCTTGTCCATGAGGTAAAACGCCGTATCGACTCGGGCGAGCTGGGCGAGATTCTCTACATCTACAGTCAGCGTCTCAATCTCGGTCGCGTCCGAAACGATGTGGACGCCCTCTGGAACCTTGCACCGCACGACATCTCGATCACGGCATTCCTTCTGGACGCCTGGCCGCACAGCGCCAGCGCACGCGGGTCGAGCTTCATTCAGAAGGCGAACGCCATCGCCGACGTCGCGTTCTTTCAGATGGATTTTGATCACGACCGAATTATGAGCGGGCATGTGTCGTGGCTCGATCCGCAGAAGGTCAGGAAGATGGTCGTGGTCGGGTCTCGGAAGATGCTCGTCTACGACGACATCGACAGCCAGCGCCACGTTCAGATCTATGACAAGTCCGTCGCCATCGAGTTTCAGTCGGGAACACAGGATTTCTGCGACTTTCGCACGCGGACTCGGGCCGGCGACCTGGCTGTGCCGCAGATCGGGCTGATCGAGCCGCTCGGCGTCGAAATCGCCCATTTTGCCGAGTGCGTACGCGACCGGCTCACCCCGCGAACCGACGGCGTACACGCAGTGCGCGTCATCGCTGTAATGGAGGCGATGTCGAAATCAATGAAGGAAGGCGGGATGAGCGTCCCGATCGCGTACGGCGACGTCACGACCGTGACCACCGACGCGGTATGCACACCATGACCACGCAAACCATTGACATCCCTTCTCCCGCAGCAGAGACCGCTCCGGCAGTTCCTTTTTCCGACTTGGTCCGAGACTCCGCCCCACTACAGGCCGAGCTCGGCGATGCCGTCGGAGAGATCATCTCGTCCTGTCGTTTCATCGGTGGCCAGGTCGTCGACGAGTTCGCCGAGGACTTTGCGCGGTATTGCGGCGTCCGCCATGCGATTCCCTGTAGCAACGGCACCGAGGCGCTGCGCCTCACCCTCACGGCCGTGCTGGGCGAGGGAGACGGGACGCGCGAGATCGTTACAGTATCGCACACGTTCGCGGCCACGGCCGAGGCGATTATCGCGGCCGGGTTCAAACCCGTTTTCGTCGACGTAGACCCGCGTACCTATCTGATGGATCTTGACGCCGCTGAGCGGGCCTGCACGCCGCACACGGTGGCGATTGTGCCGGTTCACCTCTATGGACAGATGGTTGACATGCCGGGTCTCGCCGCGTTTGCCGGCGATCGCGGGCTTGCCGTCATCGAAGACGCTTCGCAGTCCCACGGGGCGCGATTCGGCGACATTCGACCGGGGCAGGTGAGCGATGCCGCCACATTCAGTTTCTATCCCGGCAAGAACCTCGGCGCCTGGGGTGATGCCGGCGCGGTCGTTACGAACGACTCGGACGTCGAAAGCCGGATCGCCCAGCTTGCGGATCACGGTCGAACCGACAAGTTCACCCACGCATACGTCGGGACCAACGCGAGGATGGACGCAATTCACGCGGCCGTTCTACGTGTCAAGCTGCAATACCTCGACCAATGGAACGCCGCGCGCCGACAGGTCGCGTCCTGGTATGACGAGTCGCTCGACGGATGCGATTCCATCGTGCGACCCGCCGCCTTCTCCCGCGGTGTTCACGTGTATCATCAGTACGTCGTGCAGGTTGAAAAACGCGACGAGATCCGCCGTTGTCTTGGCGAGGCGGGAATCGGGACGGGTATTCACTACCCGGTTCCGGTTCATGAGCAGCCGGCGTACACGCATCTCATCTCGGAGCCCGGGGCGTTGCCCGAGACGCACCGTCTGTGCTCACGCATTCTGTCGCTGCCGATCTACCCGTCGATGACGCGCGAGCAGGTCATGCATGTTGCCCAGGTCTTGCGAGCGGCGATTCCGTCACAATCACAACTCTGACACGGCAGCCGGCCCATCTACGCGGCGCTGGGTTCGCGTCGACGGAAGACGGAATGTGAGAGTGCCACTCGCTTGGACGATCGCAGCTTCATAAGGCGGCGATACCGGTCGGAGCGGTACTCGCCGGGCGTCAGGCCGGCGCTGGCGAAGGCACTGGCGAGCTGCCGAATGCCGGCCTCCAGCGTCCAGCGAAACGCAAACTTCGGAAAGAGCCTTGCGAACTTCGATCCGTCCGCGCGGCAGCTCGGGGCGTCGTACGCATGGCGCGGCGTGGACCGAACGACGTGGGGAATCTGCTCGGTAACCGCATCGGCGATATCCACGACGCGATAGGCTGCGTCAGCATCGGCCATGTTGCAAACGCCGGGCTGTTTCGTTTCATCGTCCGTCGCGAGCAGCGCGGCGCAGGCCCGAGCGAGGTCTTCCACGTGAATCAGCGACCGCCACGCCGAGGCGTCGCCGTCGATTTGTACCCGGCCGGACACCACTGCCGATGCGGTGAACTCGTTGACCAGAGGCTCCAGTCGCATCTGTGGTGACACGCCGTACACTTCGGGAATTCGTAGAATGGTCGGCGTGAAGGAGCGGTCGGCGAGGTTGGTCAGCAACTCTTCGCAGCGGAGCTTTGACTCGGCCGCTTCGCCCATCGGACTCGTGGGATAGTGTTCATCGCAGAGAGCCCGACCGACCCGGCCGTAGACGTCGCACGTTGAGGCGAACAGGAATCGAGCGACGCTCGCCTTCTTGGAGCACTCGGCCAGGCGGTGGCTCGTTTCCTCGTCGACGCCAAAGAAGTCTCTGCCCGAATCCGCGTCGCACAGCTCAGCGGGCATCGCCGCCAGGTGTATGACCGCGTCAAACGGCAAGAGATCGGTGAACTCGACCTCCCGGACCTCGATGTCGAACGACGGAACTGGGTGGTGCGTGCGACCGAAATCGCACCCGGCATACAGGTCGCAGTCGAGACCGACCACCTCGAAGCGAGCGTGGCGCAGCACGGTAGCGACAACCGAGCCGATATAACCGCGATGTCCCGTAACCAGAACTCTCATCCATCTTCCTTGAACGCCGGCGGGGGCACGCTGATCGCGCCGGCGCCCGCCTGTCCTCGCGCATCTCTGACACTTGGGACATGGAGTATCGACCCAGGTTCACGATTGGCTTGATGAGCACAATGTGAAGATGCATAACGTCGGACGCGCGCGTTACGCTCTCGTCAACCACCCATCAGCATGTGAAATCCGCTTCTCTGTAGTGGGAAGCGCAAAGCGACCAACGGAAGCAACCGACGCGGCCGATGCGAAGAGGCACCACAGCTAAGAAGAATTGTTCGAAGCGGCGGGCGGCTCGATCTTGAAGACTCCCCAGATTAACAGGGCAGCCATGAGCCACCCGATCAGGAAACCGGCCGCCGTGTTGAGTGCCAGGCACGCGCCGGCCGTGATGAGCATGACGAAGAAATCGACGCGCAAGGTTTGATCGCGGCAGATCAGCGCGAGTTCCAGTCCGCTGAACAGCAGGAGCACGCCGAGGACCGATGCCGGGTAGGCGTGGAGCCACGCGAGCAGTGAGCCGCCGAACAACAAGGCCAGGGCGATCTTGGCCACGCCGAGCAGAATCACGCTGCCACCGGTTCGCGCCCCGAATCGATGATGGGCGGCCAGCCCTCCCGCCCCGTGGCACATCGGCATCCCACCGAGCGGACAGCAAATGAGATTCATCACGGCGACGGAGATAGACACGCGACGGGGGCTTGCCCCACGCGACGGAAAAAGGTCGGTCGAGAGTGCGCACACCGCGATCACCGAGTTGAGCGTCGTGAGCGGAATCTGCGGCAGCGCCGCGCGCCACGTCCCGATTTTCCAGTCGGCCGGGTTGCCGAGTTCGGGGAGATGCCAATCCATTCCCAGCGTCGTCTGCTTGAGTAAGGTCGGGTCGGCCGCCAGCACGGCCACCAATCCGATGGCAAACACGACCAACGCCCCCGGCACGCGCGTCGAAAAATAGAGCAACAGAACGAGCGACGCACAAACAATGCCCATGCCGATGCTGTCCCAGCCGATCCAGGTTCCGGTTTCGGCGATCATCCCGAATCCGGCGCTGAGGAGTTTCAGCCCGAGAGCGAGCTGCAGGCCGCGAACGACGCTTCGCGGAATCGCATGATTCAGCACGTCGATCAGCCGGGTAATACCGAGCAGGAGAATGACGCCGCCGGTCACGATGCCGGCCGCAAGAATCTGCGATTCATTCAGCCCCTCGGCGATGGCGACGGCCGCGATCGCCTTCATCGGCTGGACCGGCATGGGAATGCGAAACAGAAACCCCGAAACGACATTCATCGCCCCGCCGCACAGCAGCGCCGGACCGATCTGCAACCCGCACTGATGAACCATGCCAACCAGCAGCGGAATAAACGTACCGAGATCACCGAGCGCACCCCCGGCCTCGTTACGATCGAACCTGAGCCTCCGTTCGTTGTTGTTGGCAGCCGTGGCGGTCACTCCTTTCGGTGTACGTGGTCCACACTTACGAGGTCAGGGTATCGGATAGGAACCCGGCGATCGAGCGTGGGCGCGATCCGTGACATGTCAGGAACGGAGCGGGTGGGGCGCCGTGCGCGGCAAAGGTCGCCGGGCGACGAATCTCCGAGAATATTGCCGGTTGCGCGGGAGTGTTGCGTAATCAATACAGAAAATGCAACGCAGAAAGGCGATTTGCGCCGTGCCAGGTGCGTTTTCGCTAGAAGAGTGCGGATCGCTACGATGAACGTCGGATTTTCCTCTGGATTCGGGAAGGGCATTCGGGTACGCTGGGGGGTAGGTTCGTCGGTTCGCTTCAGACTGGAGACCAGTCATGCATCTTCACCTGCGACTCATTACGCCCGTCCTTGGTTTCGTTCTGCTCGGCTCGGCCTCGACCTGGGCCACCGACTGTAACGGCAACGGCATTCCCGATGACCAAGACATCGCGGCCGGCACCAGCGCCGATTGCAACGCTAACGGGTGGCCAGACGAATGCGACATCGCCGATGGGGCAAGCGAAGATTGCAGCGGGGACGGCATCCCGGACGAATGTGATTCGGATTGCAACGAAAACTCGCTCCCCGATAGTTGCGACATACTCATCGGCATTAGCATCGATTCCGACTTAGACGGCGTACCGGATGAATGTGGAAAGATATATTTTTCGACGTTGCACGAAAGAAAGGACGCCTGCCCAGGCTCTAACCGTTTAAGGCGTATGAACCCCGACGGTTCGAATCTGGAGTCGATTGCCGCGACGACCGGATACCGAACGCGGCTGGCAGTCGATCTTGCCGCGGGGAAAATCTATTGGAACGGTTGGCATTTTTTCGGTCATATTAAGCGTTCAAATCTCGATGGCAGCAACGAAGAGACGTTGATTCCTAGCGACATCTTCAACGCGGGGCCGACAACCATTGCTCTGGATCTGATCGATCGCAAGATGTATTGGACCTGGACGGACTATGAAGCAAAAACCGGGAAGATTCAGCGTGCCAATCTTGACGGCACTGAAGTGGAAGACTTGGTCACCGGGCTAGGGCCCCTCCACGAAATGGCCGTGGACCCCTTCGCCAAGAAAGTGTACTGGACCGATCTTCCCGCAAAGAGCATCCTGCGCGCCGATGTGAACGGCTCCAACGTAGAAACCGTGTACACCAGTACCACGACCCGTGCGATCTATCGATTTGCACTCGATTTTTGCGAGCAGCGGATCTATTTTATTCGTTTCGGGGATTTGCATCGAATCGACTTTGAAGGGTCAAACTATGAATACGTTGCGGACGATTTCTATCTCATCGCCTTAGACCTGCATCGGAGACGGGCGTACGGAGGCTGGAGCTCCATTCTTGTTAGCGATCTCGACGGCTTGAACAGAGAATCGGTCGGCCCCGACGGCCCAGTGGGCTGCATACAAGGAATCGCGGTTGACCCCGGGACGGGAGATTGCAACGGTAACGGCGTGGACGATGCGTGCGAGCTGGCCTACGGCTTCGGCGCGGATTGCAATTCCAATGACGTTCTGGACGACTGCGATATTATCGCTGGAATTAGTGAAGACTGCACCGGCAACGGCATCCCCGATGAGTGCGACATTGCGGACGGAACAGAAAACGACTGTAACGGGAACCGCGTTCCCGATGAGTGCGAGCCGGATTGCAACAACAATGGCGTTGCGGATAGCTGCGATATCGCCGGCGGAACGAGCGAAGACTGCAACTTGGACGGCGTTCCCGACGAGTGCGACCTGGCGCTTGGCGCCGGTCAGGACTGCAACGGAAACAGCGTGCTCGATGAGTGCGAACCCGACTGCAACGGCAACGGAGTTCCCAACGAGTGCGACATCGCCGACGGCACGAGCGTGGACATTAACGGCGACGGCGTACCGGACGAGTGCCAATGTCCGCCGAGCCCTCTAAGCCGCGAGGCGCTGCCGACGCCCAAGAACCGATTCCTCACGCTGAGCGAAACCAACGCCGGCCAGCAGATCGCGCGGCGCGTCACCTTCGTTGATCTCCCGCGGCCGTTTGATCTGTGGAACGGATCGGAGATGTGGGTCGGACCCACCAGCGTCGTGAGCGAGAGCGGCGCAGCCGTGGCTCCGGTCGCCGGGGTCGCGAACTTCAACGTGGCCAGGCTTCAGTGTACGCCTCACTACGCCGACTGGAACGCGCTGGGCACGGTACACGTGTTCCACGAAGGGATCGTTCCGGGCGGCATCTACCGCGTCGACGCAATCGACGCGATCTGCGATCCGGGTGATCCGGCGAGCTTCTCCGCGACGATCGGGCAAACGACGGCCATATGGGGCGACACGCTGCTTGATCTGTCGTCCGTCCCGCCGGCGCCGCCGGAAGGGGTGGTAAACATCGTTGATGCGCTGGGCGTGCTCGGTCGATTCAGCAGCGCGCCTGGTGCGATCATCAAGGTACGGGCCGACCTCGAGCCCGCGTGTGTGGACTTGAAGATCAACGTCACCGACGTGCTCGCGTCCTTGGCCGGCTTTATGGGCCTGCCCTATCCGTTCGCGCCAACGGCGACCGACCCGTGCGACTCGACGTGTACAAATCCGCTACCGTAACTTCGGCTAGTGCGTGACCTGTGAAGTGGTTTGAAGTCTCCCAGGTCTGAAGACCTGGGCCACCCGTTTGGTCAAGGGATCTGGGCCATCCGGTGGACGTTGCGCCCGGCTTCCCTCCCCCACCCCTTTCGTGCCGAAAGGGATGGGGCACCGGGGCGACGCCGCCTCACTACTCGAGCGAGGCAAAGACCTCGTCAAGTGTGTCGGCCAGGAAGTCGACGTCGTCTCTGGTAATGCACATCGGGGGTTTGATGCGGAGCACGTTGCCAAATGCGCCGCCGCGTCCGATCAACAGGCCGCGGTTCTTGGCTTTCTCGTGAACAATCGCGGCCTCGTCACCGGCCGGCTCCTTCGTTACCGGATCGCGGACCAACTCGACGCCGAGCATCAGCCCGGACCCGCGAACGTCGCCGATCAACGAATGTGATGTTTGCAAATCGAGCAGCCGCTCCTTGAGGTAACCGCCGACCTCGAGCGCGTTACGCTGGAGGTTCTCGTCGTCGATGATCTCGAGCGTGGTCAGGCCCTGGATCATCGAGACGGGGTTGCCGCCGAACGTGTTGAAGTGCAGTTTCTGCTTCATGCACTCGGCAATTTCCATGCGCGTGGTGACGGCCGCAAGCGGCGCACCGTTTCCGATCCCCTTGGCCATCACGACGATGTCCGGCACGACGCCGTATTTCTCGAATCCCCAGAAATGTGTGCCGAGCCGCCCGAAGCCGGTCTGCACCTCGTCGGCGATGCACAGCCCGCCGTGGGCGCGGACGATATCGTAGATGATCTTGAAGTATTCGGGTGGCGGATCGATCACGCCGCCGGCCCCCTGAATCGGTTCAGCGATGAACGCGGCCACCTTTCCCCCTGTTTCCCCGTCGATCAGCGACTCGATCTCACGGGCGCATTGCACGTTGCACGAAGGGTATTTCAGTCCGAGCGGGCAGCGATAGCAGTAGCCCGGCGTGGCGTGCTTAACCCCGAAGCCCTGAGGAATCGGGTATTTCCAGGTGTTAAGCGCCGTCAGCCCCATGGTCGTGTGCGTGCCGCCGTGATAGCCCTCGCGTAG
>JADFRH010000023.1 GCA_022561415.1 Planctomycetota bacterium | reverse complement strand
GAACAAAGTCATCAATGGAGCAAAATTGACCGCGGTTAGTGATGGGTATATCCCGGCGTTGAGATACCATGTTCTTGACCTGGGCTGCGGCACCGGCCTGGTTCGGCGATCTTGATGGCGTCCGGCGCGAAGGTCGTCGGGCCCGACGAGGCGCCCGAGCTGCACGCGATCTACCGCTCGGCCCATACCCAGTCATAACGCGGTCATAGCGTTTGTAACTCTATGTCTGACAGGTTGTTACAGAGCAAACACAGGCGTTTTCCGGTATAGTAAGAGCCGGAAAGGCCGTGCCCGATTGCCTTGATCGATTGGATGGTGAGGTGCCGGTGGGCGGTCTTGTCGAGTGAGTGAACAGGCCTATGGAAGTGCAAATTGCTTCGGGATCGCCGGAGGTCGGCAACTATTTCATCGCGAACTATCCGCCGTTTTCGGTATGGACGCCCCAGAACGTTCCGGCCGCCATCGAATCGCTGGATGCGAAGGCGGCCGGCACCGACGCGGCGCCGCTGGGGCTCTATCTTCACATTCCGTTTTGCCGGCAGCGTTGCAAGTTCTGCTACTTCCGCGTGTACACCGACAAGAACTCGAACGACGTCGATACGTACATCGACGCTCTCGCTCACGAGACGGAACTGTACGCCCAGCGGTCCGCGTTCGCGGGTCGCGAGTTCGACTTTGTCTACTTCGGCGGCGGCACGCCGTCGTTTCTCAGTAGCGATCAGCTTCAGCGCCTGATCGACCGCATCTCGAAGCACTGGCGGTGGGACGCCGCGCGCGAGGTCACGTTCGAGTGCGAGCCGGGCACGTTTCGCAAGAGCAAGCTCGAAACGGTCAAGGCCATTGGCGTAACACGGCTGAGCCTGGGCGTCGAGCACTTCGACGACGACGTGCTAACGCTCAACGGGCGGGGGCACAAGTCGCCTGACGTTTTTCGCGCCTACGACATGGCCCGCGAGGTCGGGTTCGATCATCTCAACATCGACCTGATTGCGGGTCTGCTCGGCGACACCGAGGCCAAGTGGAAAAAGGCCGTCGCCACCGCGCTCGAGCTCGCTCCCGACAGTCTCACGATCTATCAAATGGAACTGCCGCACAACACGGTCTTCGTGCGCGAGGCCAAGGAAACCGGCAAGTCGATCTCGGTGGCAGACACGGCCACCAAGCGCGCCTGGGTCGATTATGCGTTTTGCCAGTTCGAGCAGGCGGGTTACGTCGTATCGAGTGCCTACACCGTGACGAAGCCGGCCATCAACGGGCGGCAGGTGGACTTCATCTATCGCGACGCGCTCTGGCGCGGGGCCGACATGATCGGCACCGGCGTGGCCTCGTTCTCGCACGTCGCCGGTATGCACTTCCAAAACGCCGATGACTGGGAGACCTACGTCTCGACGCTACAGGAAGGCGAGCTTCCCATCGCCCGGGCGCTTCCGGTGACCGACCATCAGCGATTGATCCGCGAGTTTGCGTTGCAGCTGAAGCTCGGGCGCATCGATGCGGCCTATTTCCGCGATAAGTTCGGTGTAGAGGTGTCGGATGTGTTTGCCGAGCCGATCCAATCGCTGGTCGACGACGGATTTGCTCAGGTCGATGGCGATGAGATGCGTCTGACCCGCAGCGGCCTGCTCTGCGCTGATGGGCTGATGCTCCGTTTCTTCGAGCCGCAGTTTCGGAGCATCCGCTATACATGACTCCGGTGCGACCACGATTGATCGACTACAAGAGCGTCGACGAGGCGCTGAGGGACTTGTGCGACGGCTTCACGGCGGCGCAGATCGCCGCAACGACCGTACACGAGGTTGGACCCGACGAAATCCCTCCTCCGTTTCACGACCTCCTGGTGCATCACGATCACATGACCACCACGCTCACCGGCCACTACGGTCGTCCGGTCGAGCTTCGGGTTCTGCACGAACAGATTGAGGACGATCTTTACCACCGACAAGTCGTGCTCACACCGACCGGTTCGGATACCATCGTTGAGTGCGGCCTGGTGAGAATCGATCTGTCGTTTACGACCGAGCCGGTGCGTGAGGCGATCCTGCGGCGCGACACGCCGCTCGGCGACATTCTGATCGAACACGACGTGCTCCGCCGGATCGAGCCGAGGTGGTACCTGCGGCTCGGTCCGCAAGCGCGGCTACTGAAATCGTTTGACTGCGCGACCGCGTTCGATACGTATGGGCGCGTGGGTACCATTTATTGCGATGACCAGCCGGCCATCGAGCTACTGGAGGTCGTGACCGGCGCGCCGCTCGAGTGACATAGCCGGCAACCCCGGCTTCTGATTTCCAACACAACCACCCATGCCGACTAGCAAAGACTATGACTGTGTGATCATCGGGGGCGGACCGGCCGGCGCCACGGTCGCTACGCTGCTCGCCGATTTCGGTCGCTCGGTGCTTGTTCTCGAGCGGGCGACGTTCCCCCGCCATCACATCGGCGAATCGCTCATGCCGCAGACCTACGACACGTTCAAACGTCTCGGCGTGCTCGACAAACTCAAAGCCTCGGCCTATCCACGCAAAGAGAGCGTTCAGTTCGTCTCGGCGTCCGGTTCCGATTCGCAGCCCTACTACTTTACGGATCGAGACCCACACGAACGCTCGATCACCTGGCAGGTCAGGCGAGACGAGTTCGACAAAATGATGCTGGACAACGCCCGCGAGCACGGCGCGGAGGTTTGCGAGGGCGTTGGCGTCAAAGAGGTCATGTTCGAGGGTGAGAAGGCCGTGGGTGTTCGCGCGGTCGTGGACGGCGCCGTTAAAGAAATTCGGGCCAAGGTCGTGGTCGATGCCACCGGCATGTCGGCCGTCCTCTCGCGCCAGCTCGACATTCGCGAGCCCGACGAGGCGCTGCGCAACGCATCCATCTACGCCTACTACAAAGGAACACACCGCGACGAGGGTCGCGACGGCGGTGCGACGATTATCATTCACACGCCCGAGCGCAAGGGATGGTTCTGGTACATTCCGCTTTCCGATGACGTCGCGAGCATCGGCGTCGTCGCGCCGCCGAGTTACCTATGCACCGGGCGCGGCGACCAGCCGCTGCAAACCCTCGAAGAAGAGATCGCCAATTGTCCGGGCATTCGGCGCCGAATGGATGGCGCCGAGCGCGTCAGTCAGGCCTATGTCACGAGCGATTTTTCTTACCGCTCGAAGCGCGTGGCCGGCGACGGCTGGGTGCTCATCGGCGATGCATTCGCCTTCCTCGATCCGGTCTATTCGTCCGGCGTGTTCCTGGCGCTCAAGAGCGGCGAATTCGCGGCGGATGCCATTCACGATGCGCTCAGCGCCGGCGATGTATCGGCTGAGCGCCTCGGTTGCTTCGGCCCCAAGCTGGCGGCCGGGCTACATCTGATTCGCCGGCTTGTGTACGTGTTCTACGATCGAGAATTTAGCTTCGGGGCGTTCAGCCGAAAACATCCCGAATATCGCGACCACATCGTTCGCCTGCTCATTGGTGATATCTTCAACGACGAAGTAGGCGAGGTCTTTGACGTGATGCGGGAATGGACTACCCTTCCCGCTCCGGTTCGGCTCGAGACCGGCTGAGATTCCTCGGGCGGCGATGCCCCAAAGGAGACCCTCTTCGTGAAACGATTTGTCTATGGCCTGATCGTGCTCCTGGCGATTGTTCACCAGGACTTCTGGTGGTGGGACCGGATCGATCCGCTCGTCTTGGGGTTTGTCCCGATCGGACTCGCCTACCAGGCCGGCGTCTCGGTCGTGGCCGCGATTCTCTGGGCGATGGCGGTCAGGTACTGCTGGCCTGCAGGGCTCGAAGAAGACACGACACGAAGTGATACCACGGCCGGAGGTGACGCATGAACCCCGGACAGATCGCGGTCGTTGTCGTCGTGTGCTATCTGGGACTGCTCTTGGCACTGGGCCTGTTCAGCAATCGTTTTTTTCGCGGCACGGCCGCCGACTATTTTCTCGCGTCTCGCGGCATCGGTTCGTTCCTACTCTTGATGTCACTGTTCGGTACGACGATGACCGCCTTCGCGCTGGTCGGCAGCAGCGGCGAGGCGTTCAAGGGCGGCATCGGCGCCTACGGAAGAATGGCGTCGTGGTCGGCCATCATTCATTCCGCCTGCTTCTTTCTTGTCGGTATCAAGCTCTGGTCCTTCGGCGCGAAGTACGGGTACGTCACGCAGATTCAGTTCTTTCGCGATCGGTTCGAGTCGGACAAGCTCGGGCTGCTGCTCTTTCCCGTGCTGGTGGGACTCGTGATTCCTTATCTGCTCATTGGGGTGATCAGTGCGGGCTCGGTCATTCAGAGCCTCACGGCCGGCTCCTTTCCCGATCTGTTCCCGGCCGAGGGTCGTCTCAATGGGGCCGTACCCTATTGGCTCGGGGCGGCCGTGATCTGTGCGGTCGTGATGATCTACGTGTTTTTCGGTGGCGTGCGCGGCACGGCCTGGGCCAACGCGTTTCAGACCATCGTGTTTATCGTCCTGGGCTTCGTCACGTTCTTCGCGATCGCCGACAAGCTCGGCGGTCCGGTCGCCGCAACGCAACTGGTTCGCCAATACAACCCCTCCAGGCTCAAGTCGACCGTGACCGAAGCGGATCGGCAGGTCTACGAGAAACAAATGGCCGCCTGGGAGCAGGACAAAGAGGCCGCGATCATCAAGCCGCACGAGCCCGAGTCCGTGCCGCGACTGGGATTCCTGACCTACCTCTTTATCCCGCTCAGCGTCGCGATGTTCCCACACCTGTTTCAGCATTGGCTCACCGCGAAGTCGGCCAAGTCCTTTCGATTGTCCGTGGTGGCCCACCCGCTCATGATTATGATCGTGTGGGTGCCGTGCGTCATGATCGGCGTGTGGGCGACGTCGGCTGTGGTCAACGGGCATGGGGTCATCCCGCCGGACCTCGCCAAACCGAACATCGTGCTGGCGCTGATGGTCAAGAAGCTGACCTCTCCGCTGCTCGGTGGGTTTCTGACGGCCGGTATCTTGGCGGCCATCATGTCGTCTCTCGACTCACAGTTCCTCTGCATCGGAAGCATCTTCACGAACGACATTGCATCGCACTACCTTGCCAAGGATCGTCTCAGCGATCGACAAAAGGTCATGCTCGGTCGTGTGTTCGTCGTGGCGATCGTCGTGATCACATACGTTCTCGCACTCAAACTGAAGGATCGCGGTGTGTTTTCGATGGCCATTTGGTGTTTCAGCGGGTTTGCCAGCCTGTTCCCTCTCGTCTTCGCGGCCATCTATTGGAAGCGTGTGACCAAGGCCGGTGCCTACGCGAGCGTCATCACGGCCACGATCGTCTGGTGGTGGCTGTTTCGTGAGTCGGGCTACGCGGCCGACCGAAGCTACATGTTCCTGAACATGATGCCGGTGACCACCATCATCGGGCTGTCGACCGCGGCGCTGGTTCTCGTGTCACTGGTGACCAGGCCGCCGTCCGCCGCTACGATTCAGAAATTCTTCGGGGGTCGGGTGTAAGCTCTCATGGCAGAACCATTTACCATCAAACGCCGGGTGCAGTTCGCCGAGACGGACATGGCCGGTGTGCTGCACTTTGCCAACTACTACCGGTTCATGGAGGAAGTGGAACACGCGTTTTGGCGTTCTCTAGGCCTGTGCGTTATGGCGGAGGAGGAGGGAAGAGAGATCAGCTGGCCGCGCGTCGCGACGAGTTGCGAGTACTTTCGCCCGGCCCGGTTCGAGGACGAACTCGAGCTGGCACTTCGGCTCGTGAAAATCGGAAACCGTTCGGTCGAGTATGAAATTGAGTTTCGCTGCGAGGGTGAGCGGGTTGCCCTCGGAAAGACCACGGCCGTCTGCTGTTCAATGGACGCGGGCAGATTTCAATCCCTGCCGATCCCGGATCGGCTGCGTCAAGCTCTGGAAAAAGGCTCCAAGACCTGAAGATGAAAGGCTAAGACCATGACACGCTACGTAGTATTGCTGAACTTCACCGAGAAGGGGATCGGGGGGATCAAGGATTCGGTACAGCGATCGGCCGCATTTCGCGCCTCGGCCGAGAAAGCCGGCGCGACGGTCGAGTCGCTCTTTTGGACGCTCGGGTCGCATGACGGTGTGATCGTTCTGAGTGCCCCGGACGATGCGACAGCGGCCGCCGTGGTGCTCGAACTCGGTCGGGGCAACGCCGTGCGAACCACCATGTTGCGGGCCTTCGACGCCGAAGAGTTCAGCGGCGTGGTGGCGAAGATTTCCTAAGACGTGTTCCGCGCAAAGTAGAGGGAGTTCGCGATGAAGCTCTGGATGGTATTCGTGTTGGTGACGGTTGTTTGCTGGGGTGCGTATGTGCCGACGCTGCACACCGGTCAAAAAGCACTCGGCAAGGACAGCGCCCTGCGGGCCTTTCTGTTCGTGGGTCTTGCCTACCTGATCGTCTCGATCGTCGTAATCGCCTACCTAAAGTTCTCCGGCGCGGAGCCGCTGGAATTCACGCGGAAGGGTGGGTTCATCTCGACGTTCGCGGGAATCCTCGGCGCCGTCGGCGCGCTCGGCATCGTGTTTGCACTGCGAAAGACATCGGGCGGTCATCCGCTCGTGGTGGCGCCGTTGGTTTTTGCGGGTGCGCCGATCGTCAACACGCTGGTCTCGATGATGTTGCACAAGCCGGCCAACGCGCCGAACCCGCTGTTCTACGCAGGGATCGTGGTGGCCGCCGCCGGTGCTGCACTGGTGCTCAAGTTCAAGCCCATGTAAATGCCGAGCGGTCGGTTGGCCTTCGATTCCCAGGACGATATGTTTCACCTTGTCGACACAGTTCGAGCGTCCTTAGGCCGACGGGTTGCCTGTGCGTTCGTCTGCGCCACACTACTCATTTCCCCGGCACGTGCCGGTGAGCGCGAGCCGGCCAAGGCCGTGGCGAGCGAAAAACCAGGACAGCGCAACTGGTCCATGTTCCGCGGCGGACCGCAACTTCGCGGCATCGCCCACACACGCCTGCCGGATCGTCTGAAAGTCCGTTGGAAGTTCGAGGCGCCCGACGCCGTCACGTCATCGGCCGCCATCGTGAACGGCACGGTGTACGTCGGCTGTTACGATGGAACCCTGTTCGCACTCCACCTGTCGGATGGCTCCGTCAAATGGAAATACAAGGCCCAAGAGGCGATCGAATCGTCACCGACGGTGATCGACGGGACCGTCTATGTCGGCGATGACGAGGGCGTCTTACACGCCGTCGATGCGGGTTCGGGAAAGGGAAAATGGACGTTTCCAACCGACGATCAAATCATCTCCTCCGTGAATCACGCCGACGATCGGCTCGTGTTTGGTTCTTACGACGGTTTTGTGTACTGTGTATCCCGTCAGGTGGGCAAACTGCTGTGGAAGTTCGAGACACAGGGCCGGGTTCACGGAACGCCGGGAATCACTGCGGGCCATGTGATCGCGGCCGGGTGTGACGAGTTCATACATGTGCTGCGCCTCGACGACGGCCGACCCGTGAGGAAAATCAGCATGGGTTCGGTGTCCGGGGCGTCGGCCGCCACGCACGGCCACCGCGCGTATGTCGGAACCTACGGCGGTCACATGCTGGGGATCGACTGGAAGGCGGGCCGCGTGGAGTGGTCGTTCGCCGACGGGGATCGCGAGTTTCCGATTATGTCATCGGCCGCAGTCACCGATCGCTGGGTGATTGTCGGTGGTCGGGACAAGCGAGTTCGGGCGCTCGACCGAATAACCGGCAAACCGCAGTGGGTCTTCGTCACGAATGGGCGGGTTGATTCCTCGCCGGTTGTCGTGGGCGATCGGGTGTTCATCGGCTCGTCAGACGGCAATCTGTATGCCCTCACACTCGATACGGGCAAGGAGACGTGGCGGTTCGAAGCGGGTGGTCCCATCAGCGCGTCGCCGGCGGTGGCCGAGGGTAGCTTGGTCATCGGCACCGAAGACGGCATGATCTACTGCTTCGGCGCCGCCAAGTAGTTCTTTAGACTTGCGGCCCCGACGGGGCTTGGACAATGACCGAGCATACCAGGGGAGGAGTAAGAAAAATGAAACGTCTGATTCGCAATGTCGCGGCCACGATGGCCATCGCCCTCTTCGCGGCACCGGCGCCGGCAGAGTGGCCTCAGTGGGGCGGTCCCAACCGGGATTTCTCGGCCGACGCCGGCTCGATCACTACGACGTGGCCCGAGACAGGTCCGACGAAGTTGTGGACGCGTGATCTCGGTGAGGGCTACTCGGCCATACTCTCCGAGGGCGATCGACTCTACACGATGTATCGTGCCGACGAGCGCGAGATCGTCATCGCGCTCGATGCGAAAACCGGAAAGACCCTGTGGCAGCACAAGTACGACTCGTCACCGGCGGACGGTCACGCCGATCAGTTTGGCCGAGGCCCACGCTCGACGCCGCTTCTGGTGGGCGACCGCCTCTACGCGATCGGCGTGTCGGGCAAGATGTTCTGTCTCAACAAGTACGACGGCAAGCCCTACTGGTCACACAACCTCTGGACCGACTACGGAGGAACGGTGTTGCAGCACGGCTATGCCTCGAGCCCGATCGTCTATAAGGACACGGTGATCGTGCTGGTGGGTGGCGACGAGGTCGGCCTCATGGCTTTCGAACAGAACTCGGGATCGGTCCGGTGGAAAAGTCCTGGTTTCAAGAACAGCTCCTCGACGCCGAAGATCATCAGGCTCGACGGCCAGGACCACCTCGTAACGCTCACTGCCGAGGCGGCCATCGGGGTCAACCCGGTCGACGGTCGCGTGGAATGGCGTTACGCCATCGGCACCAGGGCGGCGCAGAACATCTGCATGCCGATTTGGGACGAGAAAGAGAACATCCTGTTCTTTTCGACGCCCGGACCCGGTTCACACGGGTTGAAGCTGACCCGCAACGGCGACAAGGTCGACGTCGAAGAGCTTTGGATCAACAAGAAGGTTCGGTTCTATCACGTGACGTCGGTGAGGATGGGAGATTATGTTCTCGGGTCGAGCGGGGCTCGAGCACCTAACCTCTACGCGGCCATCAACATCAAAACCGGCAAGGTCGCCTGGCGCAAACGCGGCTTTGCCAAGGCGACGACCGTGCTGGCCGATGGACGGTTGATTATTCTGGATGAAGAAGGCAATCTCGCGATCGCCACGGCCACGCCGGACGACCTTACGATTCATTCGCAAGTTGCGCTGTTCGATGATGTCGCATGGACGGTGCCGACCATCGTCGGTAACCGGATGTACGTTCGGGACAAGAAGGTTATCATGGCGCTCGATCTAAGCTAAACAGGCGGGCGCGTGTCTGCGTCGTCGCATGAACGGAGAAGTACGGTAATGAAAACGCATCGGGCCAATCCAAGGCGCTGCCCATTGTTCATTATTTGTTTGATGTCCACATCCGTGCTGGCGCAATGGCCCCAGTGGGGCGGACCGAACCGCGACTTCAAGTCCGACGCCAAAGGTCTGGCCGCCAAGTGGCCGGACGATGGACCCAAGCGCGTGTGGAGCCGTCCGCTCGGCGACGGCCTGTCGTCGATCGCCATGGACGACGGCAAGCTGTTCACGATGTATCGCGACGGCGAAGAGGAGGTCGTGATTGCGATCGACGCCTCGACGGGCAAGACGGTTTGGCAGAACAGGTACGCGGCCGTCGTTCCCAGTGGCGTCGAGACGCGCTTCGGCGTGGGACCGCGCTCGACACCGACCATTGCCGGCGACCGCGTTTACACGCTGGGCATCGCGGGCATGTTGCAATGCACGCGGAAGAAAGACGGCAAGACCGTCTGGTCGCACGACCTGATCAAGGCGTTCGGCGCGAAATCGCCTGAGTTCGGATTCGCGTCGAGTTCCACCGTGTATCAGGGAAAGCTGATCGTGGCCGGCGGCGGCAAGGGCAACGGGATCATGGCGTTTGATCTGGTCAGTGGATCCGTCGTCTGGCGAAAGCACGACTTCGAGAACGTCTACTCATCGCCGGTGGTCATCAACGTGGACGGACAGGATCAGATCGTGCTCCTGGTGGATCGTGAGCTCGTGGCCGTGAATCCCGACAACGGCAATCTGCTTTGGCGACGCGACCACGCCAACCAATGGAAGACCAACATTTCGACGCCCGTCTGGGGCTCAGACGGCCTGCTTTATACGACGTCAGGGGGTGATGCGGGCAGCCGGGTTCTGAAACTGGCTCGCAAGGATGGCAAGACGGATCCCAAAGAAGTGTGGGCACACCGAAAAGCCAGTGTAGGTCAGGGCAACGTCGTGCGCGTGGGAAATCATTTCTATGGATGTGCCGGCTATGGTCCGAACTCGTTCCTGGCGGTCGTCCACGCGGAAACCGGCGAGATGGCGTGGAGGGAGCGCGGCTTTGCGAAGGGCATGATCGTGTATGGCGACGGGAAGCTCATTGTCCTTGACGAAGGAGGAACCCTCACGCTGGTCAAGGCCTCGCCGAAGTCTTTCGAGGTTCTGTCATCGTTCAAGCTGTTTGACCTGGGAGAAGAGAAGAACTCGTGGACCTTGCCCATCCTGGTGGGGAAGCGACTCTACGCGCGAGACAACGATACGATCGTGGCGCTGGACCTTGGGTAAAACGAGCATCGAATCGCCACCGCAAGTTCAAGAAGAGGTGTACGCATGAAGGGCCGAACGTCGTTCCCACTCGTATTGCTGCCGTGGACCTGTGCCGTCGTCCTTCTTGTCGGCGTGCCAGCAGGCTATGGTCAGTGGCCCCAGTTCGGGGGACCGCAGCGAAACTTCTCCGTCAACACCGCTCGCCTGGCCGACAAATGGCCCGATGAGGGACCGAGCGAGCTGTGGCGCCGAGAACTCGGCGACGGCTACGGTACGATTCTGGTCGATGGCGACGCGCTGTATGTGATGTATCGCATCGATCAGGATGAGTTCACCGTCAGCCTGAACCGCAAGACGGGTGAGACGCTCTGGGAGCACAAGATCCCTTCGCCGACGACCAAGCTGATGGAGCAATATGGTGCCGGACCGAGTTCGACGCCGCTGATCGTCGGGAACCGCCTCTACACGATCGGCACGAACATGCTGCTCCACTGTTTCAACAAGAAGACGGGGGACGTGATCTGGAAGCACGACCTCGTAATGAAGTTCGGCGCGACGGTTCCCGGGCGGGGCTATTGCGCCAGCCCGATCGCCTACGGCGACACCGTCATTCTCCCCGTCGGCGGTGACGACAAAGAAGGCCAGAGCGTCGTCGCTTTCAGTCAGTCCAATGGGGCCGTCATCTGGCAAGATCAGAGCTTCCAGGTAACCTATGCCTCGCCCATCCTGATCCACTTCCAAGGCGAAGATCAGCTCGTCTTTTTCATGGGGTCCGAGCTGGTCGGGCTCGATCCGAACAGTGGCGAACTCCTCTGGTCACACCCCCACAAGACCCAGTACGGCGCCAATCTTTCGACCCCGGTCTTTGACGGCAAGGACATTCTGTTTTGCTCGGCCGCCTACGACTCCGGCGCTCGCGCGATTCGCCTCAGCCGGGAGGGTGGCAAGACGGTAGCGAAGGAGCTGTGGTACAGCCGGAAGATGCGCCTTCACCACGGCAACGCGGTGCAATTCGGCGGTTACGTCTACGGGTCGACCGGGGATTTCGGACCGGCGTTTTTCATGGGAATGAATCTCGAAACCGGCAAGATCGCATGGCGACAGCGCGGATTCAAGAAAGCGACCTGCGTGTACGGTGACGGGAAAGTCATCATCCTCGACGAGGACGGCAAGCTGGCCCTGGCCACCCTGTCTCCGGACGGTTTGAATATCCTCTCGACCTGCGAAATCACCGAGCGCTATTCGTGGGCCGCACCGACCCTGGCGGGTCGCACCCTGTACGTGCGGGACCGCAAGACCATCATGGCCTTGGACGTCGGATAGACCCGAACTCGTCGCTAATTCTTACCGGCACTAAGCGGGCTCGCGCCGCCGAACGTCAACGCACATGCTCATCGATCGCACCGAAATCTTCATCAAAGCCGGCAAAGGAGGTGACGGCTGCGTGAGCTTCCGCCGGGAGAAGTATATCGCCAAGGGCGGTCCGGACGGCGGTGACGGCGGTGACGGCGGGAGCGTTTTCGCGGCGGCCACGTCGGGCGTCGACACGCTGCTGGATTTCTCCGGTCGCCATCACTGGATCGCCGGCAACGGGCAGCCGGGGATGAGCAAGAAGATGTACGGTCGCAACGGCAAGGACTTGATCCTGCAACTGCCGCCCGGCACGCTTCTGATCGATCGAGAGACCGAGGTGCTCGTCAAAGATCTATCGGTGATCGGCGAGCGTATTTGCATCGCGCAGGGTGGAAGGGGCGGTCGCGGCAACACCCGGTTCGCCCGGGCGTCTCACCAGACTCCGCGTGAGTTCGACGCCGGTACGCCGGGCGAGGAGCGATGGCTCCGCCTCGAACTCAAACTGATCGCGGATGTCGGCGTGATCGGGCTGCCCAATGCCGGCAAGAGCACGCTGCTCGCCCGAATGTCGAAGGCGCATCCGAAGATCGCGGGTTACCCCTTTACGACGCTCGAGCCGCAACTCGGGATCGTAGAGCTCTCCGATCATCGGCGCTTCGTCATGGCCGACATGCCCGGACTCATCGAGGGCGCCCACACCGGCGCCGGGCTGGGAGACGATTTTCTTCGGCACATCGAGCGAACGCGCGTGCTGCTTCATCTCGTTGATGTCGGGTCCGAGTTCACCGAGACGACCGCCGCCGAGGCGTATCGCATGGTACGGGAGGAACTCGAGCGCTACGGCGCCGGTTTGGAAAGCAAGCCGGAGATCGTGGCCGGCAACAAATTGGATCTCCTGGGCACCGAGGACGCGTGCAGGGAGCTTGCCGACGCGATCGGCAAAGAGGTGTTGCCCCTCAGCGGGGTCAGTGGTAAAGGGGTGGCCCGGCTCGCCGAACTCGTGTGGAGTTTCGTGCAGGAATCCAAGGACGCGGGTGTTTGAAAAGCTATCAGCCGAAAGCCATCAGCTATCAGCCATTCCCGGCGCCCCGGGATCAGCTAGCAGCCAAACGCTTTCAACCGTCAACGATTATTCCGGCTGACTGCTGATGGCTGATAGCTTCCCACACACACCCGCCAAGGCGCAGCGCGAAGTCTCGCGCGTCCTGGTCAGAAGTGAAGACGGATCCCGACGACGAAGCGAAAGGTTTCTTCCGGTCGCAGGCCGGTCAGGTGTTGGACGACGGGAAGCTGGATGCTGGACTCGATGGTGAAGTACCGGGACTTTCAACTCAAATCCGCAGAAGTTCGTGCACTTAAAACAAAATACCCCGAACAGACAGATGAATTCGAGGCTGATGCCAATAAGTGGGACGAACGCGCCCAAATGGTTATTGAACAGATTTCAGAATCTGTTGCGCAAAAGGTCAAAAACTCGTTGGTCGATTTCGATAAGAACCAGTCGAATGAACTTGAAAAAGCGGTCTCCAATTTAGTTTATTTGTATGCCCAGGGCGGATCCGTGGATTGTCCAGGTCCTGACGACGAGGAAGATGACGATCAATCCGATGAAGTAAGAAAAGCAATAGGTGAGATAAGGCAAGACTTCAAACGCATTCGGGAGATGCAGGGGCAACTAAAAATTCAGCATCTTCCGATTGCTGACCCGGACGAATAGAAGTCGGGCCGTCCCTG
>JADFRH010000022.1:7288-13627 GCA_022561415.1 Planctomycetota bacterium | reverse complement strand
TCCACTGCCCATGCCAGCAATAGATTCGGCGCTCGCGTCGAGTTCTTTTTGCGTGGCGTCCAGCTCGGCCTGAACCTCGGCCGTTGTCACATCGCGGTTTTCGTTCACCGCTCGGTCAATGAGGAACTGCACCCTCTCCTTTTGGATGCCCCGCTCGGCAAGCCAGCCAAAGCCGGCCTGAATGAAGTTGAGAATTTTGAGAATGAGTACGGCTTCCATATTAGTTCTCCACTAATGGCGCGAGTAAGGCCATTGCTACCGATATTGATACCTTGGCCCTGTCAAGACTGTTTCCGGCTGTCACTGGATCGCCAGCGGCGTCTATCGCAGAGAGCGCCGTTTGCAAGTGATTCTTGGCGGTCTGCAATGAGTTGAGTGTCGTCGCAAGGTTCACATCGGGGATCGGCGTTCGGTATGTGGAGATCGTCGAACAGCACTTCACGATCGAGCGTCAGGGTCGCCTTGTCCTTGCCCGTGGCCGACGACACGCGCTGTTCAATCACCTCATAGACCTGACCATTGATCTCGTCGATGAATCGCGTGCCTCGCTGGAACATCTGAATGAACATCAAGGTCTCGCTGTCATCGAAGCTCCCTCCGTCGGGGGGAACGTCAATCTCGGTCGGGATCCCAGTTGGCACGTCGTCGAACGCAAACTCGTCTCGAAACTGAACCTGCACGCGCCACGGGACCGGGAACATCACATCCTTATCCGGATCCAGCGCGGCCGGCGGCACCGGCGAGATGGTGAGATCGCAAGGATTCGGCGTGAAACCGGGATCCTGTCGCGCGTAGCGAAACGTGGACTGCCCCCGGCGCAGCGTTACGTAGTACATGTCGAAAGAGCGGGCGCCGCCGAGTTCGTCCGTAACGCAATTGATCTTGGTGCCGCTTGAATCATCGACCACCGGCGCGCGCAGCCTGTGGAACACGGCCCAGCAAAACCGGCGCGTGTCCAGTTCATTATCCCACCGTTCGTCGGCGCCGGTAAACTCGCCCGTCAAGGGGTCCACCTCTTGGCGACGGCTCATCGGCGGGAAGAGCCGCTCGTGAAAGCTGATCCGCTTGCGGAAAAACGACTGCTCGACAACGTCCTGCCCGACCAGTTCTCCGTCGTCGCGATCCCCCAGATATACCAACCGATCGCCCGGATCGCCCGGATCGGCCAGCTTCCAGGGGTTTTCGTCCGCAAACCGTCGGTTCGCAATCTGGACGTTTTCCATGTGCAAGGCATGCACGCGGTCATCACTACGAACGCCTCCACACGCCGAGATCGCCTTGTCGCTAGCAGATACCACACCATCGATGCCGGGGTCGCACAACGGGTCGCCCTCAAAGCTCGTGACGTTTCGTGAGACCGACGACACACGAACGAGCGCGCGGACCGTAGTGTGGGCGTTTTCGGTGATGGCCCGCTCGACCGTGTACTGACTGAGCGTTCGGGCCCGCGACCACGCGACGGGAAACATGGTGGCGACCATGACCAACCCGAACCCGAGAATGACGATGCCGATCATCAGCTCGAGCAGCGAGAAGGCGGGACGGGGCATCCGCGGAATCCGACGTCCGGCGGGTGCCCCATCCTTCGCCTCCGGCGAAGGGTGGGGGACGGACGGTTCTCCGAAACGCTTCCGGCTCGTGAATCCGTCCCCCACCCTTTTCCAAAGGAAAAGGGTGGGGCACCCATGCGAATCCGGCGTGGATTCGGATCCCCCACGGCTGAAGCCATGGGCAACCCGGCCCGACAGAATCGGGCGCGTCGGCGCTTCGACAACATGGCGGTCCCGTTGCGCCGGGACTTGGCCATGCCAACCGTCGCTTCCTGACGGGCGCGGCTCGGATAACCCATCGATTGAGGTGTGTCGCAACACTAATTTTCCCCAACGGGACCGCGAATCACCATGCCCGTGTAACGGCTGACGTAAAGCGGCGTGGCCGTGTCGAGCAGAAACTGCCGCTTCGTCGCGGGATCGGGCAACTCGTTGAACAATGCATCATCGTAGACCAACAGTCCGTCAACCGAGGGGAAGTTGATGGCGATATCCTGCGCGGGGTCGGGATCGACCACGAGGAACTCGATAGGCTCTATGACACCATCTTGACTGGCAAGGAACGAGGCTCTGACGCCGTCACGTAGGTAGTAATCTATCGTCGTCGGCAGGGTGGTCGGATTACCAAGAGTCGGGCCTATTCCGACGGTCAGTCCGGTTCGATCGCCCAAGCCATCGCCGTCCTCATCCTCGTCCTGAATGAGCACGTCACGATCGACGAGCAGCTCGCCGCTCGTCGAGAAAATCACGGTGAAGAAGTTGCGGTGCCGCTGGGCTTGGTCGAACGGCGAGGCCGAGGGTGAATCGAAACTGTTGTTGGCAAGCTCCAGATCGTCGAAAACCGCATAGGACGACACGCCGGTCGCGGTGGGATCTTCCGCGACATAGCGCGGCACGACGCGGATCGGCCTGGGAAGCACCTGGTCGCGAGCGTCCGGGGTGATCCGAAACACGTCCTGCCAGGCCGGGTCGTCGAGCTCGTCGGGCGGCTGCTCGATGGCCGTGATGCGCTGGGTTCCGCGATCATCGACGTAGACGAAGAAGCCCGACTCGGCCCCGCCCGAGTCCAGCGCCCTGACGCGCGAGGTCATGAGCACACCCTTTGCCGTGTTGATGGTCTCGGACATCTTCCGCTCGTTCCACAGCGTCGTGACCGAAGGCACGACCATGGCGGCGATCAGCAGAATAATGCCGATGACGACGACCATTTCGATCAACGTGAAACCGCCGCGGAATGTGTGTCCCCCACGGCTGAAGCCAGAGGGCACCCGGCCTGTCAGAGCCGTGGGCGCGAGCCCACGGTCAGGTCGTTCCCTTACGTGCCGCGTGCGACACCGGGCTTGCGCCCGGTGCTCTGACCTGGGACCGGACGCTACGGGATGACGCCCGGCACGGGGACCGGACGCTACAGAATGGGGCACCCCGTTGGTGGAGCAGACCGTCATAGCTTTTCTTTCAGCGTCTCGTCGACGTAGACGTTGTCGGCGTTGTAGGCGTGGTCGAGTTTGTTCGGCGGCGCCGGCGGATCCTGCGCAAAGTCGGTCGGAATCGAGGCGTCGGCCGCTGTGCCCATGGCGTCCTTCGTGAGCTGGTCCCGCCCGTCGGGACCGTACGAGAAAATCAACGGCTGGTTGCTGTTGAGCCTGATGAGCTGGGTCGAAACCCTGTTCCAATCTTGATGGTTCTGCGATCTAGTCGCGGCATCGGCGTTCAACACCCAGTCCCGCTGAGACATGTAGCCGATCGGCGTTCCCCAGTCGTCGACGATGTAGCGAATCTGCACGTCGTCGGCGTCCCAGGCGCCGTCGGTGTTGCGATCGAGGAACTGCGACGGGTCGTCCGTGCCATCCACCGGGCCGGCCGTTCGGTTCCGCCCGGCGATGCGATTGAGAATGTCTTTCGACTCGTTGCCGAACAGCTCGATCGCCAGGATCATAGCGGCCAGGTCGCGGTGCTCAGACGCCGTCTCGGGCGCCGTCGGCGTGGTGACGAAGAACAGCATGTCGTCAAACGTGCCCACGTCAGGAATGATGTTGGCGCCTCGTATTCCGTCGAACCACTCCAACTCATCCGGCGGGAAGAAGCCGAATCGATCTTTATACTTCAGCCCCCCTTGCTTTCTCCTGGTCAGAGTCGGCTTGGCCTTCTGCTCGCGGGCGAACTGTTCGACCGCGTCGCGCACGACGATGAGCGTGGCCCGGGTGTTGGTGATCTTGGACTTCGTGATCAGCGCACTACCCGCGACCATTACCGAACCCACCAGAACGACGATGATGCCCATGACGACGAGCAGTTCGATGATGGTGAACGCGGAGGCGCGACGGGATGGGTGGATCGGGTTGTTGTTCATGTCGTTGAAAAGCTGTCAGCCGTCAGCTATCAGCCTTCAGCCAAACGCCGCGTCCTTATCCCGGCGCGCCGGGACGGTACGGAAAAACCAGTCGCGATACTGAACGAGCCCATCAGAGCCGTGGGCGCGAGCCCACGGACAAGTTCCTTCGTCGAAGCGGCGCGCCTTCCGCGCGGCACCTTGGTCACCGGGCTTGCGCCCGGTGCTCTGACTGGGTGCCCACCCGCCTATTCGTGGGGCTTGCGGTCCCAGTTGGTGATGTCGTCTTCCGTGCCGTAGCGGTTGTCCGGTCCGGCGCTGATGAGCAGATACGAATCCCTGCGAACCGGCGTTGGCCGGGCACGTATCGAGTGATCGCAAATGAAACGGGCAAAGGAGTCCACATAATTCGTGCCGGTGTCACAGACGTCTATCTCATCTTCGTTCGGCGCCGGCGACAGGGCGACCTTGATCGCGTGGTAGCGCCCGTCGACCTCGCCCGGACCGAAGTCGAGCCCGGCGTACGCTGTCCCCTCGCCCTCGGCTCCTGTAATGAGCGCGTTGTCCTGCTGACGGTAGATGCCGGGCTTCGTGGAATCGGTAACGTCCGTGGTCATGCGATAGAGGCTTCGATTCGCGCGGTAATAGAGAATCGGCATCCCGAAAGACTCGACGAACATCGGCTCATCGACGGCCGCGTCGCCTACGGCCGATAGACCTTCCGGATCGAGCGTGTCCAAGGACTGCGCGGCGGCCGTCATCTTGTCGTCGACGTAGCCGGCGCCGCCGAAACGGTTGACCTCTTCCTTGCCGGTCGTCGGGTCGATCGCGTAGAGTCCGGCGGGGTTATTGCCGGCCTTGGGCGTGTCGTGCGTGTTGTTCCACCACTCACCGTCGCGATCGCGGTCCCGAAAGCCCGGCGTGCCCAACTGGTCGGCGCCGACCATGGCCTGAAAAAGCAGATGGGCGCCCGTGATTCTCACGGAATCTTGACCGTTGTTGTTCGCGGTCGATTTTGATTTCCGGGGGTTGGCGATCAGCATGAAGTCGTCAGGGTTGTCGCTGGCCGAGGGGGGCAGCGAGCCGCCGATAGTCTGCTCCTTGCGGAACAGCTCCAGCCCGGCCGCCAGGGCATTGAACTGTGCCAGGGTCTGCGTTTTCTTGGCGCTGCGGCGCACGGCCCCGAATGAGGGGAGCAGGATGCCCACCAGCAGCGCAATGATCGCGACCACCACCAGCATCTCGATCAGTGTAAAGCCGGTGCGTTTCATGTTCCGTCGAAGAGTCATCATGTCGAGTGTTCCTGAACTTCTTTCTACGGCCGACACGGGGATCAGCCGCTACAAGCTTTTCGTAGCGTCCGGCGCCCCTGCCGGACGTTTGCTCTTACACGTCTGGGTGGCCCACCTCTTTTAGAGGTGGGGGAGCCGATTCCGAGTTCGATTCGTGTCCCCCACGGCTAAAGCCATGGGCCACCCTGCCGAACCGAATTTCTTGTGGGACCGACTTTCCAGTCGGTCGAATGTGACAGGCTGGAAAGCCTGTCCCACACATCCCATGCCCCGAATCACTAATCCGGCCAGGGCGGCATGTTGGTTACGTCGTCATTGGTCCCGTATCGCCCGTCGGGTCCGGCACTGATCAACAGGTACTTGTCGGGATTCACCGGACGAAGCGGGGCGTTGTCCTGCGGCGCGGCCCCGAGCGCCCCGAAGAGCTGGCGATCCATGATATACCGGGCGAAGGTGTCTTTGTTGTTCACGAGGATCAGATCCCGCGGGAGCAGATCGGCGCCAGATGAACCGATCGCGTGACCGGCCGGACGCCCGCCGAAGTTCCAGCCGTATTCCAGATCCGTACCGTGGGGGTAGCTTCGCGTTCCGGTGAATCCCTCGTTGTCCTGATGGAAGTAGTAGGGAACGCCGTTTTGCTGATCGGTGCGTTGGTTGTACAGAGTACTGGTCAACTCGTGCTTGTCCTCGACCATGTTGGACGTACGGCCATGCTTGTTGGCGACGTAGTAGAGGATCGGCTGATCGAACGCATCGGCAATCACCGGCAGCAAAGCAATGATCGGCTTCGGTTCCTCGAAATCCCATTCAGGAAAGCTCGCCGCACCGTACGGGGGACGCCGGCCCGGTAGGTTTTTGGTCATGCGAATCCTCGTGTTGCCCGGGTCCATATAGAGCGGTGACCGCTCGATCGTCACGTTCGTTGGGCAGGACGTGGACTGCACATTGGGATACCAGCACCAGGGCTTGTCCTTCACGGCATCCGGCGCGCTGCCGCGTTTCACGTATCCGAGATTGTCCGCCCCCATGAGCATGGCCGGGAGCCAATGGGCGCCGTAGACGACCGGCGGGTTACCGGCCGAAACGTCATCGAGAAACGGGAACTCGCCTAAATGGGGCGTGAACAAATCGTTACGATTACGATCCCTAATTCGCGGATGCGCGAACG
>JADFRH010000022.1:0-7278 GCA_022561415.1 Planctomycetota bacterium | reverse complement strand
AGCCCTTGATGCGTGGGTGGGCGAACGACGGCGGGTATCCGTTGGTCTTTTTGAACGCGGATTCGTTGTCGTTCTTGAACATTTCGAGCCCGACCTTGATCGAGTCGAGGGTCTTGGCCGTCACCGCCTTCTTGGCGGCGTTTCGCGCGGCGTTGACCGACGGGATCAGCAGCCCGATCAGCAGCGAGATGATAAACACCACGGTGAGCAGTTCGATGAGCGTGAACGCCGGGCGCAGCCGAGCGTTCTCGATGCGGCGCCCTAGCCTGGGTGCGAGAAGGGATTCTCGCACCAGCACGCGGCCCGAGACCGTTTCGCAACGCTGCGTCGTTTCCGGTCGTTTCATCATAATCGAGACATCCTGGAGCACACCGTAAAAAGGAGTTACGAGTTACGAATTACCAATTACGCGAGCATCAACCGTTTTGACGTTTCGACGTTTCGACGTTTCGACGTTTTGACGTTTTGACGTTTTGACGTTTTTCGTTATCACGTCACCGAACCGATCAGCGACACCAGCGGCATAAACAGTGCGACGACGATAAACCCGACGATGCTACCGAGCACGATGACCATGATCGGCTCGATGAGCGATACCAAACCGGCGACGGCCACATCGATCTCCTCGTCGTAGTTGTCGGCGATTCTGAGGAGCATTTTGTCGAGGTCACCGGTCTCCTCGCCGACGTCGATCATGTTGGTGACGAGCGTGTCAACGACCTTGGCCTTGCGAAGCGGCGCCGAGACGCTCTCGCCCTCACGAATCGAGTCGTGAACGCTGTTCAGCGCTCGGGCGTACACCTCGTTTCCCGAGGTGTCGCGGGTGATCTTGACCGCTTCCAGAATGGGCACACCGGCGGTGATAAGCGTACCGAGGGTGCGCGAGAAGCGTGACACAGCGCTCTTTTCCGCCAGGTTTCCGAGCACCGGAATCTTGAGCGTGATGAAGTCCACCACGTAGCGCCCCCCACTGGACGATCGAATCATCTTGTAGAGCATGTACGCGATAAACGGAGCGGCCGGCACCACGATCCAGCCCGGCGGTACACCGCTGACAAACCAAGTGGAAATGCCCATCAGAAGCAGCGTCGCGCCGGGCAACTCGACGTCGAAGTCAGTGAAGATCTGCGTGAATTTCGGGATGACGAAGACCATGATGCCGCCGACGATGCTGAGCGAAAAACCGACCACGACGATCGGGTAAACCATGGCCCCTTGAATCTTCTTCTTGAGCTTCTGGGCCTTCTCCATGAACTCAGCCAGTCGCTGGAGAATGGTGTCGAGCACACCCCCGGTCTCACCGGCCGCGACCATGTTCACGTAGAGTCGATTGAACGCCTGGGGGTGCGTGGCGCAGGCCTCGGACAACGTCGCCCCGCCTTCGATATCCTCCCCCATGGCGTGCAGGATGTTCTTCAGGTTGCCCGGCTTCTGCTGCTCGCCGAGAATGTGCAGACTTCTGAGGATCGGGAGACCGGCGTCCTGAAGCGTGGAGAGCTGCCGTGTCATTTGCGTCAGGACCTTGGTGCCGACGCCTCCGCCGAACGTAAAGCCCTTTTTGCCCTTTTTCTTGGCGGCCGAAGGCGCTTTGGACCTGCCACCCTTCTCGCGAATTCGGGTGGGGAAGTAGCCGAGGTTGCGTATTTTCGCCAGCGCGTCTTCGCTGGACTGGGCGTCGATCTCGTCCTTGACGTCCTGCCCGGACTGATTCATGGCCTCGTAGACAAACGTGGGCATGGTGTTTCCCTATTCGGCTCCGGGCAACGTTCTTGATTCAGTGGACACGGCGAAGACTCTATTCTTCCTCGAGGAGGGTTTCACGGACGACCTCATCCAACGATGTAATCCCGTCATAAATGGCGAGCAGCCCGGAGTCGCGCAGCGTGCGCATGCCGCGTTTGACCGCCTCTCGACGCAGAACGGCCGTCGAGGCACGCTGCATGATCAACTCGTGCATGTCGTCGTCGAGCGGCATGAGTTCGTAAAGCCCCAAACGACCTCGATATCCGGTGTTGTTGCAATAATCGCACCCTTTCCCGTAGTGGAACACGCGATCTCCGACGTCGTCCGGCCTGACGTTGAGCTCCATGAGCTGCTGTTCCGTAGGACGGTAGTCGGCTTTGCAATAGGTGCAAATCCGTCTGACGAGCCGCTGCGCAATGATGGCCTCCAGCGTGGCCGTGATCAGAAACGGCTCGAGACCCAGGTCCAGAAGCCGGGCGATCGTGGACGGGGCGTCGTTCGTATGAAGGGTCGAGAAAACCAAGTGTCCCGTCAAAGCGGCTTGGACGCTGATTTGGGCGGTTTCCAGGTCACGAATCTCACCGACCAGGATGATATCCGGATCCTGGCGCAAAAAGCTTCGCAGGCACTTGGCGAAGGTCAGGCCGACTTCCGGGTGAACCTGGGTCTGAATCAGCCCGTCGATGTCGTACTCGACGGGATCCTCGGCCGTGAGAATCTTGACCTTCGGATCGTTCAACTCCGAGAGTGCGGAGTAGAGGGTGGTGGTCTTGCCGGAACCGGTCGGACCCGTGTTGATGATGATGCCGTTGGGCTTGCTCATGAGCTGGCGGAACGTGGCGAGATCGTCGTCGCGCAGGCCGATCTTGCCGAGGTCGAGCGACACGTTGGAGCGGTCGAGAATACGCAGCACGACACTCTCGCCGAACATGGTCGGGATCACCGATACGCGAAGGTCGATCTGTACACCCTTGACCGTCAACTCAATACGACCGTCCTGAGGAAGACGGCGCTCGGCGATATCGAGACTGGCCATGACCTTGATTCGCGAGGCGAGGGCGAGCGCAACATACTTCGGGGGCGGCACCATTTCGTAGAGCACGCCGTCGATGCGGTAGCGCATCTTGAACTCGTCCTCGAACGGCTCGAAGTGGATGTCGCTGGCCTTGTCCTTGATCGCCTGGAGCAGGACGAGGTTCAAAAGCTTCTTGATCGGATTGAGGTCGGCGATCTCGCGAAGCTCGGCGAGGTCGATGCTGTCGCCCCGTCCATCGAACCGAGAAAGATCATCGTCGTCGGTCAGATCGCCGATCAGTCCGGCGATCGATTCCTGTTCTCCCTCCGGGTAATAACGGTCCAGCGCGGTCTGGAGGTGATCCGGCTTGCAGAGAAACGACTTGATGGAGTATCCAAGAAGCGTCTGAAGATCGTCGGTCGCGCGAAAATTGTCCGGGTTGTCGATCGCCAGCGAGACCTGGTTGCGCTGCGGATCGAAGTCGATCGGCAGAACGTTGTAGGTACGCGCCATCTGCGCCGTCATGGTCGCCACGACCTCCGGCGGGATGTCGCGTTTGGACAGATCAACCGCCTCCATGCCCGTCTGGGCGGCGAGCGCCAGGTTGAGATCCTCTTCGGTGATGTGACCGAGCTCGACGAGGATGGTGCCGATTGGTCCGCGTGCCTTCTTTTGGATATCGAGCGCTTCGTGGACTTGGCTGCGCCGGAGCTTGCCCATCTTGATGAGAATACGTCCGAGCTGGCGACCGCGAAGCTGCTCGATCGGCGGCATCTTTCGCGGTCGCGACGGCTTGGGTGTAGACGTTTCGGGTTTCGTGGTCGGGTCGCTCATGAGGTTCTCAGCACGACCTTCTCTTCACCATCATCCTCGTCGTCACCGGAGGCGATTTTGCGACGGTCGGCATCGATCTTGTCCTGCATGGATCCCGGTTCGCGGGCACGATCAACCGCATCGTCCGCGAGGATCTGTCCGCTTTCGTAGAGCGTCCAGAGATGATCGTCGAGCAACTGCATGCCGTATTTCTTGCCCGTTTGAATGGCCGAGTCGATGCGAAACGTCTTGTTCTCGCGAATCAGGTTGGAAATCGCCGGCGTCACGACCATGAACTCGAACGCCGCCACCATGCCCTTGGGCTGGCGGGGCATCAACGCCTGGGAGAGCGTGGCGATCATGTTGGTGGATAGTTGAACGCGAATCTGTTCCTGCTGGTTGGGCGGGAAGGCATCGATGATCCGGTTGATGGTTCCCTGGCAGCCGGTCGTGTGCAGCGTGCCGAACACGAGGTGGCCGGTCTCGGCAGCGCTGATGGCCGCTTCGATCGTTTCGAGATCGCGAAGCTCGCCAACGAGAATAACATCCGGATCCTGGCGAAGGACGCGACGCAGCGCTTCCGAGAAGCTCGGCACGTCGACGCCGACGTTGCGCTGATTGATGATGGACTTCTTATGGTTGTGGTAATACTCGACCGGATCTTCGACGGTCACGATGTGCCGATCGAGATTCACATTGATGTAGTCGATCATCGAGGCGAGCGTCGTCGTCTTGCCCGAGCCCGTCGGTCCCGTAACCAGGAACATACCTTGCGGCCTGCGACACAGTGCGTGGCAAATCTTCGGCAGACCGATCTGCTCGAAACTCAGGAGCGTGGAGGGTATCAGGCGCAGAACGAGGGTCGTGTTGCCCTTCTGCATGAAGATCGCGACGCGAAAGCGACCGGCGTCGCCGAAGCTGAAGCCGAAGTCCGTCCCGCCCTCCTCCTGGAGTTCCTGCTGGTTGCGATCCGGGGTGATGGCCTTCATCAAGGCAACGGTGTCCTCGGGAACGAGCACCTTGGTCTCGAGGGAGCGCAGGGATCCGTGCAGGCGGACCGTCGGTGGACGTCCGACCGTCAGGTGCAGGTCGGATGCGCCCTGCCTGACTACGGTTTCCAACAGCCGATCTATATGAATCGTCGCCATGCGGTTTTATCCTGCGTGATCGCGGCGCCTAGGCGGCGACGACGCCCTCCGCCTGTGTGACGCGGAGGAGGTCTTCGGGCGTTGTCGTGCCGTTCAAGATCTTCCGCTTCCCGTCCTCGAGCAAGGTACGCATGCCGCCGGCCCGGGCGGCGGCGCGGAGTTGTGTCGCCGGCGCACGTTTGAACGCGAGCTCCCGCAGCTCCGTGGACATCTGAATCATCTCGAAAATACCGATCCTACCGCGGTAGCCGGATCCCCCGCAGCGCTTGCAGCCCGTTCCCTTGTAAATTTGATGGCCCTCCAACTCCTCCTCCGTGAAGCCCAGCAGCCGAAGCTGCCGCTTGTCCGGATGTTCGTCCACGACTTTGCATTCCGCACAGATAACACGGATCAGCCGCTGGGCCATGATCGCCTGAATCGCACTGGCGACCAGGAACGGCTTGATCCCGATGTCGATCAGCCGCGTGATCGCGGAAGGGGCATCGTTGGTGTGCAGGGTAGAGAACACGAGGTGTCCCGTCAGGGCGGCCTGAATCGCCACGTCGCCGACCTCCAAGTCTCGAATCTCTCCGACCAGGATGATGTTCGGTGCCTGGCGGAGCATGGCGCGGAGGATTTTGGGAAACGTCAGGCCGATCTCTTCGCGCACCTGGCACTGGTTCATGCCCGCGAAGTTGTATTCCACCGGATCCTCGGCCGTGATGATCTTCTTGTCCGGACGGTTGAGCTCCTGCAACGCCGAATAGAGCGTCGTGGTCTTGCCCGAACCCGTGGGACCGGTGACCAAAAAGATGCCGTTGGGACGCTGAATGATCTTCTGAAACGCTGCGTAGTCTTCCTCGGAAAACCCGAGTGCCTGAATTCCGACGCTGGCCGATTCGGGTCGCAGAATACGCAGGACGATGCTCTCACCGTGATAGGCCGGCAGTGAACTGACGCGGAAGTCCACGCGCTTTCCGCCGATCTTCATCTTGATTCGCCCGTCCTGCGGTATGCGTTTCTCGGCGATGTCGATGCCGGCGATAATCTTGAAACGCGTCGTCACGGCAGACTGCATCGACTTGGGTATGTCGTCGCGCACGTGGCATACGCCGTCGACTCGATAGCGGACGCGGATCCGATCGCTCATCGGCTCAATGTGGATATCGCTCGCTCGACCATGCACGGCCTCGGAGATGATCAGGTTGACCAGCTTGATGATCGGCGCGTCGCCGTCATCGCCCATCGCCGCGCCTGGGCCGTCACCCTCCTCCTCCTCCGGGGCTTCCTGGTCGATGCTCGCCATGGTCTGCGACAGTACGTCGCCCTCGGGATTGACGAACTTTTCGATAAACTGCTTGACCTTGCCGGCCGGCGCGAGCGACGGAATGATTTCGCGATTGAGCCGGAATCGCAGAAGATCGAGTGTTTCGAGGTCGAGCGGATCGGTCACGATGACCTTGAGCCGGTCGCCGTCTTCGCCGATCGGAAGAACGAGATAGTCCTCGATCAGCTTCGAGGGAATCAGATCAAGAGAGGAGCGGTCGACCTGCTGGTGGTCGAGGTCGAAGTACTCCAGACCGAACTGGGTCGCGAGCGCCTTGACGACGTCGTCCTCGCTGCAGTGCTCGAGTTCAATCAGCGCCTCACCGATCCGCTTGTGGTGCTCCAAGCCGAACTTGAGCGCCTCGTCGACGTCGGCCTGTCTGGCGACGCCCCGTTCGACAAGAATCTCACCAAGTTTTTGACGTTTCTTGGCCACTGATCGTTCGAGCCCATTACGGCCCCAGTCGGGTGTGTGACAAAGCGGCTCTCGCCGCATCGCCGATGAACCGCAGCTTCCCGTCATGCCGGGATCCACCCAATCCCCAAACCGCCGGTTCATCAACGAGCGGGCTATGGCGCAGCCCGCAGGGATTCTAACCGGGCCGACTCGCCAATTCAACCGAAAAAACCGGCCGGCGGCGGTGTGGCATGATCACGTCTTGGAACCCGGATCGGCTGTGGCGCGTAGAACATGCCCACCCAAGCGTGGAGGCTTGCCCTTGCCCACATTTTCCGGTGCCGGGGGGATGGGCTATGTTGGTCTCGTGGCTGAGGTTCAGGGACGAGCCCGGCCGATCGAACAGCCTCGGCGGACAACGCCATGAACTGAGCGGCTTGGCATTCTGCGGTCAGTTCCAAGCCCGTAGAGGGTGACGGCTTTGGCCCCGGAGGGGCCGCTGGATATAGCCACGGGTGGAGCGCAGCCCGGCGCGATCCGGGCGACACGGAACCCGTGGAACGGAATGTCCAAACCGTTTCACCGCCCCGGCAGGGGCGGACGTGGACCGGCCCATCGGAGTCACTCGTGCATGTCCTTCGCCCCCTCCGGGGCGAGGAGGAAAATCGCGACCGAACACCACGGGACCAACCTGCCGGCCATCCCGCGCGAGCAGCTCCGCGGCATCGTCGAACGCGACAGCCTGGCGTTGCTCGGGATCGCATCACCGAGTGGCCAAGCCGGCTTGCCAAGCGGTACAGTCGCCTTGCGGAACAGGGAAGTCGGATTGACAACCGGCAAAACGCCAACGGAACTCG